>CAYRLR010000415.1:2892-3413 GCA_964424975.1 uncultured Anderseniella sp. | reverse complement strand
CTGCTTCATGACCACCAGCACCCATACCGTCAAACTGTCTATTGCTGGTCTGAACATGGCATTTCGCGACATAAACGTGTTGCACGACATCAGCATGGATATCCCCAAAGGCCGCAAAACCGTCCTGATCGGGCCCGCTGCGTCCGGAAAAACCGTGTTGATGAAGTGTGTGGCGGGGATTCACATGCCATCCAGCGGTACAATCAGGCTTGATGATCACCTGATTACGGGAATCAGTCTGCACGAGCGCAATACACTGCTGGCCGATACCGGAGTCCTGTTCCAGCAAGGCGGCCTGTTCGACAGCCTCAGGGTTTGGGAAAACATTTCATTCAGGCTGATCAACAATGACGGCATGCATCGAAAGCAGGCACGAGACGTGGCGATTGAAAACCTGGCTCGCGTCAACCTGCCGGCCAGTACGGCCGACCTGTTGCCATCGGAACTGTCCGGCGGCATGCAAAAACGTGTCGGCATTGCCCGTGTGCTGGCCAGTCAGCCATCACTGATGCTGCTCGACG
>CAYRLR010000415.1:0-2882 GCA_964424975.1 uncultured Anderseniella sp. | reverse complement strand
GGCCTTGACCCCATCACCACCAAGGCAATCTATCGTGTGCTCGACCGTTCCATCGAAGACAGCCACGCCACGGTGTTTGCCATCACCAGTGACATGGACTCAGCGCGCAGCGAATACGATTACCTGTTCATGCTGCATGAAGGCAGGGTCGTGTGGAAAGGTGCGGTGAGCGACATTGATGCCTCGGGAAATCCCTACGTGCTGCAACTCATCAACGGCAGGGCCGATGGGCCGATCAAAATGCGGCTGAAAGCACGCACCTGATCTCTACGTCGTGGCGTGGGCAATGGCTAACGCGCTGACAAAACAAGGCCGTCATCGTTTAACCGATTTTCTCCAAGCCCATTTCAGGACAGGCCGGGACAGAGGTTGTCCGGTTCAACCAACACGCCGTTCCCAGAGGCGCGCCGCCAGGCTGGTTGTTCGTGCGCGACATTCAGGCTGGCGTTTTTGGGCAAGACACCCCTCGTGCCCGCATGACACGCTTTCACCCATCATGAATTGGTCGCGCCGTTGCAGGTGACCGGCAATTGGCAAGGAAGGCGGCTGATCGCAATGAGCACTCCCACCGGCAATCACAGCCTGTCCGGCATGAGCGATGCAGCTCGTGCAGCCTTGTTCCTGTGCGCCGGTATTTTCATTTTCTCGTTTCAGGACGTGATCGTGAAGCAATTGTCGGACCGCTACCCCGCACATCAGATCGTGTTTGTGCGTGCCATCATCGCCCTGCCCCTGATGTTCATGATCGTGCACTATGAATCCGGCCTTGGAACGCTGGCAACGCGCCACCCATTCATGCATGCACTGCGCTCATTTATCGGTTTTGGAGCATTCTTCTTCTATTACCTTGCGCTGCCAAGCATGCCATTGACCGCCGTGGTAGCGATCTGGTTTACGGCTCCATTGTTCATTACCGCCCTGGCCGTTCCCATGCTTGGAGAACGGGTTGGCTGGCGCAGATGGGCCGGTATATTGTTCGGGTTTGCCGGTGCAATGGTGATCATACAACCTGGTGCCGATACCTTCCAGCAAGCCGCCATTCTGCCTGTTCTTGCTGCCTTTTGCTACTCGATCTCGGCATTGCTCGGCCGCAAGATGGGCATCACCGAATCCGGCTCCGTAATGGCGTTCTACATGATGATCACTTTCTTTTATTGCGGCGGTGCAATTGGCGTACTGCTCGCCAACTTTGCACCAGCCGAACACCTGGACGGCACCATGAAGTTCCTGCTGTTGCCGTGGCACATGCCGACCGGCATCGAGTTGGCGATGCTGTTTGTGATCGGCGTCATTTCCGCGCTGGGTTTCTGGCTGCTGGCCACGGCCTATCGCATCGGCAACGCTCCTACCGTGGCGCCGTTCGAGTACACATCGATGCTGTGGGCCACCATCCTGTCGTACCTGTTGTGGGACGAAGTGCCGAAAACCAGCACCCTGATCGGTGCATTGATGATTGTCGCATCCGGAATCTATGTGTTGAGACGCGAAGCCGTTGTGCGGGACCGCCCGCTGGCCGGCAAAGGCATGTGGCGCTCGCGTAACTAGAACATTTTCACCGTCCGTGTGGATGGATATTACGCCAGCGGCATAGTCGCCTTTCGCTGCACGACGCAGATAAATTACACTGAAGCAGATGATGCGGTTTCGGCTGCAGGGGCGCTGGGCCTGGGAAGTTCGTGCACCTTCACCGATGGGCATACGCTGCGGGCGATGTCGCACAGGTGTCGATGGTGCGTCAGATAGATTACCTGCCCCTTCCCGGCCATCTGAGCGAACAGGCGAAATGTCTCTTCAGCCCGAAAATCATCGAATGTCTCCAGGATATCATCAGCAATGAATGGCAAAGATTGCCGACTACGGGCGAATTCGTAATAGCCTGCGACGCGCAAGGCGAGATAGAGCTGAAACCGGGTGCCTTTAGACATTTCAGCAGCGATCTTTGAACCGCCGGCGGCCATCAGGCCGATCAGAACTTCAGTGTCCTTGTCCGGTAAGGTCGCAAGACTGGAATAGGCGCCACGGCTGATGGTTTGAAACGCGTTTGATGCCTCGATCATCATGGAGTTGCGATGTTTTTCGCGATAGGCACGCAATGCCCGCTCTGCTGCCGCAATGCCCAGTTTCAGACGAAGGCAGTGCAATGCCTTTTCTTCGATATCCAGCAGGATGGTTTGACGTTGTTCTTCAAGCCGTGCCGGGGCGGCGTCTCCGCCTACCCTGTCTATGGCGTCGAGTGCCTTGCTGTAATCTGCAAACAGATTTCTTGTCCGTTCGTCCAGATCGCTATAGCGACCCTCCAGGTCGGCCGCTTCTGTTGCGAGCACGTCGCGTTCAATGTTCGTCAAGGCTGCCTGGGCCTGTTCGAATGAAGAGTGTCGAAGCGCGCCTATGATCTGCTGCTCGAGATCGGATTTACGCTTACCCAGCAAGGCTCGTTGCGCCACCTGAGCGAGTTTTTCATTCACCTCCACAAGGGTGCTCACACCGAACAGCGCCGACATTTGAGACTTGCGGGCATCATGGCTGACCAGATCGTCCGCGACCAGCTGTCGGCGTGCGCGAGCATCTTCAAGCTCCTGCATCTTGGCCGTTCTGATCTTCCGGTTCTGTCGGGCCTCTTCAACACGGGCGCGCAACTGCGTAGCTGTGTGCAGAGGATCTTTCGGCGTGAACTCCTCATCAAGTTCCGTCGCCAGAAATTGCACTTCCTCAATGAAGGCCTGCCTGTCAGCCTGCATCTTTGCTATGCGATCAACCAGTCCGGTCCGTTTTTCGCTTGCCGGTTCGAGGGCGGCTACTTCCTTCAATATCTGCCGCACCTCCGCCGTGGTCGCGATTTTCCCGGAACCGCGCAACCAACAATGTGTGATGGTTTCGTTCCA
>CAYRLR010000414.1:0-3434 GCA_964424975.1 uncultured Anderseniella sp. | reverse complement strand
TGTGGTCGTGCCGTCGTGGCGCGAGGTCGTGCACGAGGCATCCGAGGATGCGGTGCTGTTCAGCTATTCCGACCGGCCGGTACAGGAAAAATGCGGCCTGTGGCGCGAGCGTTGCGGCAACAGCTAGATTCTGGGGGCGCTAAACCAGCTTGCTGCTCAGGCGGTCGAGCATGCCCAGGCACTGGTCCAGTTGATCCAGTTCGACATATTCGTCCGGTTTGTGAGCCTGCTCGATGGAGCCGGGGCCGCATACCACGGTCGGGATGCCGATCTGCTGGAACAGGCCGGCTTCGGTGCCGAAGCACACGACATCAGTAGAATTGGCGCCGGTGAGTTCGGACACCAGTCTGACGGCTTCGCTGTCCGGCATGGCCTCGAGGCCGGTTATTTCGCCAACGATATGGGTGACGATCCCGGCGTCTGGATGCACGGCGCGCATGGCGGGCAGCAGATCGTGTTCGACATGGTCGCGTACACGGGTCTTGATGAAGTCCGCATCGGACATCTGGACCGGTCGCAGTTCCCAATCGACAGTGCAGTTGTCGGCAATGACATTATGGGCAATGCCGCCGGTAACACGACCTATCTGCAAGGTGGTGTAAGGCGGTTGAAACGGCGAACCTGGCGGGCAGCGTGCGACAAGTTCGGGGCGCAAGGACATCAGGTAGCTGACATAACGCACCGCGTACTCGACGGCACTTACGCCTGCATCCGGGGCGGAGCCATGTCCTGCCAGGCCGGTAAACTCCACAGTGTATTCATGGCAGCCCTTGTGGCCTTCAATGATCCGCATCAGCGTCGGTTCGCCAATGATGCAGGCCGATGGCTTCATGCCTATGTCGCGCAGTTCCTCGATCAGGGCGCGCGCGCCAAGGCATCCGGTTTCCTCGTCATGGGTGAAGGCAAAATGCACCGGCGTGGCAAGCGGCAGCTTGGCGTACTGGCTTGCCATGACCAGACTGGCCGCAATAAACCCCTTCATGTCGCAGGTGCCGCGGCCAAACAGCCTGCCGTCGGCCTCGTGCATCGCGAACGGGTCTGTTGTCCAGTTCTGCCCCTCGATCGGCACCACGTCTGAATGGCCCGACAGGACGATACCGCCATCTGTCTGCGGACCCAGCGTGGCAAACAGATTGGCCTTGGTGCCGGATGCATCCGGCGACACGCGCACCATTGCCCCCAGCGCGTCGAGTTTTTCGGCGGCGAAGTTGATCAGGTCCAGGTTGCTGTCTGTTGAAATGGTGGGGAAGGCGATGAGGTCGCGCAACACGTCCACCGTGTTCTGAAGTTGGTCGTGTGCCATACTCTTTGATCGACCCCGTATTGTGTGCCCTGGCCGATCATGACAGCATGAGACCGCAAATTGTCAAATGTTGAATTGCAGGAGAATGTTCATGGGCAGCATCGATATGACGTATCTTTTCACTTCGTCTGAAGGTCGCATCTCCCGACAGCAGTGGTGGATAGGCATTGGTATTCTGGTTGCGATATGGTTGATCAGCACTGTCCTGCTCGGCCGGGACGGACTGATACCGTTCATGATCGGTATTCTCATATGGCTTGCTGGCATCATGTTGCACATCAAGCGGTGCCATGACCGTGGCAAGTCGGGCTGGTGGTGCCTGCTGCTGCTGATTCCGGTTGTGGGTTTCATCTGGGCGATCATCGACCTCGGCGTTCTGCCCGGCTCTGTAGGGATCAATGAATATGGATCGGACCCACTGGATACAGCCTAGGTGTGAATTCTAAGAAGGTTGTTCATTCGTTTTGAGTTCGACTTCAGCCTGATCGTTTAGAGCAATATCAATGTCAGTCTTCGGGCTTTCCTGAGCCACAGTGGGCCTCAAGGGCGGTGGATGAAGTTGCTTGACTTAGGGTCATACGCGTTTTAATTTAACGTACGTTCATTTTATTCGAGGGCTGTCTTGGCGCGCACCACCGGTAGTGTCGGTATTGAAACGGCTGAGCGTATCCGTTCGGCAGCAGAGCAGTTATTCGCCGCGCGCGGTTACGCGGCGGTATCAATGCGCGAAATCGCCCGCGCCGTCGGGGTTCAGGCTGCAGCCCTTTACAATCATTTTTCCAACAAGCAGGCCCTGCTGGTGGATTTGCTGGTTTCCCACATGGAAAGCCTGATCACTGCCTGGCAGGAAGACGCCCGGGCGGGAGAACCGGCAACACAGGCACTGGAGCGGTTCGCGCGGTTTCACATTCGCTATCACGTGGTCCGCCCGGATGCCGTGTTCATCTCCTACATGGAACTGCGCAATCTTGAACCTGACAATTTCAGCCGAGTCGAGGCGCTGAGAAAATCTTACGAAGCGTTTGTCGGGGAGATACTTGAGGATGGTCGCGCCAGTGGTGAATTCGACCTGTTTGATACCCGTATCACTGCCATGGCCATCATTGCCATGTTGACCGGTATCAACACCTGGTACCGGTCCCGCGGGCGACTGTCACTTTCTGAAATCGAGGATATTTATACGAAGATGGTGTTGCGCAGTGCAGGTGCACGGCAAAGGGAGGGATCATGTTTGGCAGCGGAATGAATTTTGGACTGGGCGAGGATATCGACGCACTTCGAGACATGGTGCAGCGCTGGGCGGCTGACAAGCTGGCACCTCGCGCCGCGGAAATAGACGAGACCAATGAGGCACCAAAGGACTTGTGGCCGCAGATGGGCGAACTGGGCCTGCTGGGTATTACCGCTGATCCCGAATACGGCGGAACGGGCATGGGATACCTGGCGCATGTTGTGGCCACGGAAGAGATCAGCCGGGCTTCGGCCTCTGTCGGATTGAGCTACGGTGCGCATTCAAATCTGTGCGTGAACCAGATCAATCGCTGGGGTAATGCCGAGCAGAAAGCCATGTATCTTCCCAAGCTGTGTTCGGGAGAACATTTCGGTGCCCTGGCCATGTCGGAATCCGGATCGGGATCTGATGTCGTGTCAATGAAATTGCGGGCCGAGAAGCGCAATGACCGGTTCATCCTGAACGGCAACAAGATGTGGATCACCAACGGGCCTGATGCCGAAACGCTGGTGGTTTATGCCAAGACTGACCCGGACGCCGGTGTCAAGGGAATCACAGCATTCCTGATTGAAAAATCCATGACCGGATTTTCCACGGCACAAAAGCTAAACAAGCTCGGCATGCGCGGGTCCAATACGTGTGAACTGGTGTTTGAGGATTGCGAAGTCCCGTTCGAGAATGTGCTCGGCGAAGAGGGACAGGGTTCCAGGATACTCATGTCAGGCCTCGACTATGAGCGCGTTGTGCTGGCCGGCGGTCCGCTGGGTATCATGGCGGCCTGCTTGGACGTGGTGGTGCCCTATAGCCATGACCGCATGCAGTTCGGGAAATCGATTGGCGAGTTTCAGCTGATGCAGGGCAAGCTTGCCGATATGTACACCACCATGAATGCCTGCCGCG
>CAYRLR010000413.1:0-3440 GCA_964424975.1 uncultured Anderseniella sp. | reverse complement strand
ACATTGGCGGCCAGCAGACACAGCACGGCGACAATCCACGGTTTCATCTTGTTGAGCGCGCACAATCGTGGTCTAGGCGCGGCCCGAACGGCGCTCCACCGGACCTGATATGATGACCCGGGATCCGTCGACCAGTTCTGCGAGAGCCTCACCACTGACAGGCATCACCTCATGATTGCCACGCTCGTTCAGCGTCAGTCTAACCGGTTCGCGCATGTAGTCGAGCCCGGGATGCAATGTGGCACGCGCACCCGCATTGGCCGGAATGAATGGCCAGCTTTCACTTTCAGGCCTGAAGCTGATCTCGCCGTCACCCGAGCGATGAACAACGGCCGGACGCGGCCACTGCACAGGGTCAGGGGTTCGCTCCGGCAAACTGTCGGCAGGATTGAACAGCGGCGTCTCCACACTGCGCAGGTGATCATCTTCAAAGATTTCACCATCGTGCAGCACCTCACCATACATGCCGCAAAAGCCATGTCCTGTGTAGGTGCGCAGGATGTTCACCACGTCGATACTGGTGTCACCGCTCCACGGGTCGGCGGCTGTCGCGGCGCAGCGCAATGCAGGCCGTATAACCTTCATGACGACCGATCCAAAACGAATAGTCCGGCCCGCCAGTGAAAATTCCTCAAACGGTTCAAGCCCGCCTACATAGAGATTGCCGCGGAACCGCAGGTGCGACAAGCTCAGCCCGCTGACCCACTCAAGCCATTCCACCGTCGCAAGATTGACAATCGAAACGCCCGTGTCGGTGAAATCCCAGTGACCATGTGCATTGGCCAGCCGGTGCAGTTGAACAGGTGCTTGTGGTCCGGGCGTGAAATGCCGGTTCATCATGGCGTTTACAGCGCTGTCATCGCCGTTGTCGAGACCGCTTGTGGCACGCTGGCCGTCAGGTGAGTTGATGTGCAGCAGGCCTTCGGTTTCGTCCACCTCGGCACTGAAACCGGCCAGTTGCGGGTAAACCGTCATCTGGATGAAGCTGCGGGCCGGCGTCCAGTCGGTGTTGTTTTGCGGTGGCGGCTGGTTGCCTGAGGTGAATGCAAACGCCCGGTCCCAGGCAAGGCCTGCTCCCGCTGTAAGCACCCCGCGCTCCAGCCGTTGCGCCCGGAACCCCTTCACCGGATAGCGATAGATGTATTCAACCTGAACCGTCATTTTGTTTGCGTGATGACCTTTTATCTGACCAGCCGTTTGCCGAAACCAATACGTTTTTTCAGGCGTTGCTCACGATACAGCGTGAACAGGCCCGAGCCAACAATCAACACGATACCCAGTATCGACCAGCCATCGGGTACATCGGCGAACACCACATAACCAAGGATCAGCGCGTAGACGATCTGGGTATAGCGGAACGGCGCCGTATAGGCGACCTCGGTACCCCGCAGTGACATGACGGTGAACAGGTAGCCGCCCACCAGGAACACCGAACCCAGAACGATCCAGCCGGTTTGTAATGCGGTTATGGGCTGAAAGCCTTCAACAAGCATGCACCACACCACTCCGCCCAGCATGACGCCGACCGCGTTGGTAAAGGCAACGATGATCGACGGAACCGTAAGGTTGAGTTTGCGGGTGGCGAGGTCCCTGATGGCGACCGTGAATACACATGCAAGCGCCAGCCAGACGTAATTGTTGAAACCGTCACCGCCCGGTTTGACAATCAGCAATACACCGGCAAATCCAGCGAGGATAGCGCTGAGCCGCCGCCATCCGACAGCTTCGCCGAGAAACGCGGCAGCCATGACAGTTACCACCAGCGGGACCGCCTGAAGCACGGCGGTGACGTTCGGCAGCGGCAGTTGAAACAGCGCGATAATGAACAGAAACGTGGATATGACATCAAAAAAAGTGCGCACCAGCACCTGTTTCGACAGTGCTTTCGGGATGTCGCGCACATGGCCCATGCCAATGACCAGTGCCGCAATGATCAGGCTGGCGAACAGGCCGCGCAGGAAGATGAACTCACCGACATTGATGTGACCGCCCAGGGTCTTGGCAACTGCGTCATTGAGAACGAAACACAGCATGGCCAGACACATCAGGGTTCCACCGCGCACTGCGGGTGGCAATGCGGTCGGCTCATCCGTTGAACTGGCGGGTGATGCGCTCATGACGCCCCTTGGGCAAAATTGCTATGGCTTGAGTCCACCAATAGGCCATGGCATTGCATCGCGCCAGACGTGGTTTTGCAGGTGCGCCAAGCGTTGCGCGCAAGTCAGCCTTGTGCGAAGAGCTAGGCGACGACAAAAACCGCAGGAACAAGCAAAGGTGGCAGAACATGGTTGAAGGTGGCAATGTAGACCCGCGTTATGACAAGGCGTTTCCGGTCTCGTGGGACCAGTTTCACCGGGATGCACGCGCATTGACCTGGCGGCTGGCCGAGCATGGGCCGTTTCATGCCGTTGTGGCGATCACCAGGGGCGGCCTTGTGCCGGCGGCTATCGTTGCGCGGGAGTTGGGCCTCAGGGTCATCGATACCATATGTGTTGCATCTTATGATTATGGCGCGCAGAGCGATCTCAAGGTCCTCAAGGTCCTCAAGGACGTCAAACAGGAATTGTCGGTGGATGGTGGCAAGGGCGTGTTGATCATTGATGATCTGGTTGATACCGGCAAGACGGCAAAGGCGGTGCGCGACCTGTTGCCCAGCGCGCATTTTGCAACCGTATACGCCAAGCCCTCCGGGCGTCCGCTTGTTGATACCTTTGTCACTGAAGTCAGTCAGGATACCTGGATTTACCTGCCGTGGGATATGACACTGCAGTTTGCCCCGCCCATTCGCGATGGCGCCCAGGTGTAACGGCTGCATGCAAGATCAGGAAGACAGTTACCGTGACTGCCCGACATCACACCACCGTTGATCTGACTTTACCTCAGGCGCTGCTGAAAGCTGCAGCCCGGCATGGCAAGTCGATGGTCATCCTGGAAGACCAGACCCGTCAATCCATGACATATAGCCGGCTTGTGCTGGGTGCCCAGGTGCTGGGACGGGTTTTTGCTCGCCAGACCGGGCAGGGAGAAACGGTCGGCGTGCTGTTGCCCAATGTTAACGCAACGTCCGTCACCCTGTTTGGTCTTTGGTGGCACGGACGCAAGGCCGCCATGTTGAATTACTCGGCCGGCCAGAAAAGCATGTTGTCGGCTTGTGCAACCGCACAGATAAAACTGGTCGTCACGTCGCGGGTTTTCATTGCCAAAGCCGGTCTTGAGGCAGTCATCGAGGCATTGAATAACAAGGTGCGCGTGATCTATCTCGAAGACGTCCGCAAGTCCGTGACACCGCTGGCCAAGCTGCGCGGGGTTTTCGACAGCTTGCGCGCGGCGTCCATCATTGCCGGCAATGGTGCCCGGCCAGACGATGCCGCGATCATCCTGTTTACGTCCGGTTCGGAAGGCGAGCCGAAAGGCGTCGTGCTGAGCCATAGCAATCTGCT
>CAYRLR010000412.1:0-3452 GCA_964424975.1 uncultured Anderseniella sp. | reverse complement strand
TTTCAATAAACCAGCGCAGGATTGCGGCGACCGGCCGATTGTCGCTCAGCCGCCATTCAATGGTTGTCGACACCCGGTTCCACTGGGCAAAGCTCTGCCAGGTGGGCTGGCTGGTTGCTGCGATGTGCCCGAACTGTACCGAATGGCGCAGATCGCCTTCGGCAAAATGGACCGGATAGCCGTGGTAACCCTCGCACAACAGCAAGACCGATCCGCCTTCCTCGATTTTCTCCACAATCGCGCAGGATTTGTCGAAGTCCAGCCTGGTATAGGCACTGGTCATCGTGCCGGCATCAGCCGGCAGGGTGACTGCGACGAGAGTACAGGCAGCCAAAAGCAGTGTTCTCATGTTATCACGGTCTCCAGACAAGAGGCGCAGCCTTCGGATTGCACCTCACCACACTCGCATATGAAGGAAATCAGATGCGCATAGATGCCATATCCATCGGGGCAAATCCGCCGGAAGAAGTCAACGTCATCATCGAAGTGCCAATTGGCGGTGAGCCTATCAAGTATGAGATGGACAAGGCTGCCGGCACCATGGTGGTCGACCGGTTCCTGTACACGTCCATGCGTTATCCGGGCAATTACGGTTTCATTCCGCACACCTTGTCGGAAGATGGTGATCCGGTTGACCTGCTGGTGATTTCCCAGCGCACGCTGGTGCCGGGAGCGGTTATCGCAGTGCGCCCGGTGGGTGTCATGAATATGGTCGGTGAGGCCGGCGGGGACGAGAAAATTATCGGCGTTCCGGTCAGCCGCATTTCAATGCGCTACGAAAAAGTGCGCGACTATACCGACCTTCCTGAAATTCAGGTCCAGCAGATCGAACACTTCTTTCAGCACTACAAGGATCTGGAAACCGGCAAGTGGGCGCGCACCGACGGCTGGGGAAGTGCCGAAGAAGCACGCGCCCTGATTGTCGAGGCAATCGAGCGCGCAAAAACCGGTTGAGCGAGGTGGTTTGCCGACTGCCTACATCTGCGGAACGGGAATGCCCCGGATTGCACAGGCGGCACGAACCGTATTGTGCAGCAGGCAGGCAATGGTCATGGGGCCGACACCGCCTGGAACGGGCGTGATCGACCCGGCAACTTTCGCACAGTCTTCATAGTCGCAATCGCCGACAATCCGGGTCTTGCCGTCGCGTTCAATGCGATTGATGCCGACGTCGATGACACAGGCACCCGGTTTCAGCCAGTCGCCCTTGACCATTTCGGCACGGCCAACGGCCGCGATGACCAGGTCCGCCCTGCGGACAACGGCTGGCAGGTCTTTCGTGCGGCTATGGGCAATTGTCACTGTGCAATTTTCCTGCAGCAGCAACTGGGCGACCGGTTTGCCGACAATGTTCGACCTGCCGATCACTACCGCTTCAAGCCCGGACAGCGAGCCGAGAGCATCCTTTGCCAGCATGATACTGCCAACCGGCGTGCACGGCACCAGCGAGTCCTGACCGGTTGCGAGTCGTCCGGTATTGATCACGTGAAACCCGTCCACGTCCTTGTCTGGATTGATCGAGTTGATCACCTTGTTGGCGTCTATGTGGTCCGGCAGTGGCAACTGGACCAGAATGCCGTGAATGGTCGGGTCATTGTTGAGTTGTTCAACCACTGCCAGCACGTCTGCCTCGGAGGTTGCGGCATCCAGCTTGTGCTCGACCGACTTCATGCCGACTTCAACTGTCTGCTTGGCCTTGTTGCGCACGTAAACCTGGCTGGCGGGATCTTCGCCCACCAGCACAACGGCCAGCCCCGGCACCAGGTCATGTTCAGATTTCAAACCGGCAATAGCTATGGCGATGCGGCCCCGGAGGTCGGCTGCAAACTGCTTTCCGTCAATTACTTTGGCTGCGCACATGGTGGTTTCTCTGCCTTCCGTTGAATTCAACAAGCTGGACGCATTCTGGGCAAATGGCCGGCAAAGGCCTGTTCCGTCCGCGTCAGAGTTGGTTCCAATGACGACAAACCATGCTGAATTCAGACCAGATATTCGTGCAACAGCCTTTGCAGGAACATCAGTCCCAGCAGCAGGATCAGCGGTGACAGGTCGATGCCGCCCAGATCGGGCATAAATCGCCTGATGGGGCCAAGCAGGGGTTCGGTCAGACGATGCAGGGTATAATTGATCTGACGCACGATGTTGTTCGAATTGTTCAGAACATTGAAAGCGAGCAGCCAGCTCATCACGACCATGATGATGATGATCCAGAACACAATGTTTACAAACTGATCGAACAGCCAGAGGAGAGAAAGCATAGGGCGTACCTTGTTGGTGCAAACTGGTGTGGAGGGTTTAGCCGGGGTGTGCAGGTTGTGCAAGCAAAGCCAATTGCGGAATTTCATGAACCACGACGATACATTGGCGTGGTGTGGCCGGATTGCAACACTTTTGCATAATCGTCTTACGCTGACTTTAAACTAACGTGGCGACATGATATGGATTCGTCGCTCACGAATTTACATTCCATGTGTCGGGCTCAATTGCCATGTTCTCTACATCAAGATCAATTGCCGCAATCCTGCTTGCGTTCGCCAGTGCCGGTTTTCCGGCGGTCGTGTCGGCCAGCGACTACGATGATGTGTTCCGCGAACGGTATGACAGTCCTGAAGATGTCGGCGTGCTTGGCCGGTTCGTCTCCAAGGCAGTTGAAGTCGGCCAGTATGACCAGGCGATCTCGACGCTTGAACAGCACCTGGTCAAGTTTCCGCGTGACGCCAGGGCCCGGCTCAATCTTGCACGGGTGTATGCCAATACGGGATCATGGGAACTTGCTGCCCGGAACCTGGAAATTGCGCTCTCCGTCGGCGATCTTACGCCTGAAGAAACCGAACAGGCCGAACAGCTTGCTGCCAGAGTAAAGGGCTCGTTGAGCGGGTTTGAGTGGGTTCTCGACATGACCGTCGGTATCCGCTCCAAATGGCTTGACGTGAAAGACGAGCGCTTCAGCTGGAAGGACCGGCAGGACTGGAACCCGTTTGCTGCCGTCAACACCGCCCTGAAAATAGATCTTGATACCCCGCTTAATGACGTGCTGGTGGTTTCGGCATCCGGACTGGTGGAACGCCGCTATGAAGATATCAACCAGGGCGGCGACGATCCGTTTACAAGTGTTGATGAGTTTGCTGGCATTGGCGGCATCTACGCGCACCATCGCGGCCGTATTGCGGTCACTCTGGACAAGGGTGTGCCTGTGGTCGACCTGGATGCCATGCGGGTTCAGATTTCAGCTTTTGGCCAATTCCGCACCTACAATCCCAGCGTGACCGAAGTCGCATTGGGTACATCGGTTCGACTGATCGTGCAACCGTCCGTGGATACGTCCCTGTACGGCGAAGTATCCTACGCAAATCTCAGCGAGTCGACGAACCTGACTGCCGAACATCGATTTGGCGCCGAAGTCGGTGCCAGCAGACGGCTGACGCCCGAGCACACAATTGGCATGGCCGCAC
>CAYRLR010000411.1:1363-3455 GCA_964424975.1 uncultured Anderseniella sp. | reverse complement strand
GCAAACGGGCGGCCCACTCGCGGCTTTCTTTGTCGGCCAGTCTGGCCGTTCTGGGTTCAACGGTTTCGGCGATGGCCGGGTCCTGGCCGAGTGCAGACAATATCAGTGCCAGGGTGGCTTGTGGTGCGGATGCGAGCATTTCATAGGTGATGGAGAGCGGAACCACTCCTTGCCGGGCGAACCAGCGACCCCACGCGGCATCGTGGTCTTCCAGTTCGGTTGCAAGCTGCATGAGCGCATCGGCATCATAGGTAGGCGCCTGCCCCGGCTTCATCCGTTCACGTTCGGTCCCGTTGCTGTCGACGTGCCACAAACCGGTCTGCTCCGCTTTGCGACGAGACACCGCCTGGGCAATCTTGTCGTCTCTGGACAGGTGTATGTAGACGAGAGGTCCGAATGCCGATGTGAAACGGGCGCTGTCACTTGCCTGTCCGGGGAAAAAGCTGTCGAGCCGGTTCGACAGCTCGGCGAGGCTCTCCCACATCAGCCGCATCCCGAACACCGCGGTGCTGCCCGTGCCATAGGCCAAAACCGCGTCCAGGTAGGCTTGATCAAAATCCTGGCCGCCAGACCAGTGCGCGACCGGCACATTGAATTCTTCCGCCCACTCGGCATAGTCCTGCCGCCGGAAGAAAGAATGAGGATTCCCGGCGACACCGGTATCATGCAGAAGGTCGCACAGCAGCGTGCTGCCGCTTCTCGGCGTTGCACAGATGATATAAGACGCCGTTTGCCGCATGCCATTCGCCATCGTCGCACGTGTTCCCGGTCTGTCCGCGTCAATCAGTCCAGTCCCTCAACGCAGACCAGGCGGGCCGTGCTGCAGGCGTCTCTCAGGTGCTTGAGGCCTTGATAGGTCGGACCATTGTAGAACTCCTCCCAGGCGGCAACCGATGGAAACTCCAGCAGCACGATGCGCCGTGGCGTCCAGTCACCTTCATAGATCCTGTGTGAGCCGCCTCGTGCCAGATATTTTGCACCGGCTTTTTCCAGGGCCGGCGTTACACCCGACATGAACTCCTGATATTGCGCCGCGTCATGAATGTCGACGTCAAAAATTACATAGGCTGTCATCCGGCATCCTCCAAAATGTCTTCACTGGTAACCCTCTGGCCTAGAACATCATCCGATCAGATGGAAGACTGAAATCAGGCCGCGCGAACCGGCTTCAGGGCCGACGCCCACTTTGCCAGTTCGTCAAACATGAGGGTTGCGCCTTCCGACATCTTGTCGTTCGGCGAGAAGACACCATCATCATCAATGAACTCCGGAAAGAACGGCACCGGGACGACCTGCGGGATGGCCATGACGCCGACATTGGAGAGCAGGCGGCGCAAGGTCTGCGAGGAACATAACCCGCCTGATACGCCGCCATAGCTGACGATGCCGGCAGCCTTGTAGTTCCATTCGCGATACAGCACCTGCACGGCATTGACCAGGCTGGCCGGGGCAAAATAATCGTACTCGGGTGTGACAAAAACAACGGCGTCGGCCTCGTCAACGATGGCGCTCCAGCGCTTGGTGTGATCATGGGTGTAGTTTTGCGCAGCGGGGTGGCTGCTCTCGTCGATCAACGGCAGGGCCAGTGTGTCGAGGTCGACCAGGTCAACGTCGAACGCCCCGTGGGCGCGGGCGGCCTGGTCTACCCAGGCGGCCACGGTGGGGCCGATACGGCCGGGGCGGGTGGATCCGATGATGATTTTCAGCTTGAGTGTCATGAGGTTAAATCCTTTCAGGGAGTCAGATGGCATTGAACACGCCGAGCGCCTCTTCGAGCTCGGTTTCTTCATATGAGAAGTGCGACTTGATCGCCGTTTCCAGCTTGTCGAAGGTGTCTTTGAGTGCGGCATAGCTGTCCGGGCCGGGCGCTGCCATCACGGCATCCGCCTGTGCGCCAAGTGCTTCCAGCAAAGTATGAATGACGGTGTGTTCCTGCCTCAGCTTGTCGATCACGGCGCGCAGGCCGGCATCGGCACGCGCCTCCAGTATCGGAAAGATCTGCTGTTCTTCTGCGCCGTGATGATACAGGAGGTTATTGCACTCGCGGCCACACAGCGCGCCGAAGTCGCGCAGGTTTTCAGTCATCTCGAGC
>CAYRLR010000411.1:0-1263 GCA_964424975.1 uncultured Anderseniella sp. | reverse complement strand
TGCACTTAGGTCAGATCACACCACGCCGCAAGACGGCACGATTTTTACACCGGAGTATCGCCAATGATACCAATGCCAAGCCATGATGAACCGCGTTGCGCGCCCGTGCGCCGCCTGTTGCAGACCGTCGGCAGCAAGTGGTCGGTGCTTGTCGTGTCCCACCTGGACGCAGGTCCCAAGCGGTTTTCCGAACTCAAGCGCTCCATAGGCGGGGTCACCCAGAAATCACTGACCTCGACGCTGCGCTCGCTGGAGAAGGACGGACTGGTCGAACGGGTTGTAACCCCGTCTATTCCACCACGGGTTGACTACAGCCTGACGCCCCTGGGCCAATCGCTGACCGTGCCGCTCAACGCACTGGCCAATTGGGCGGTGGAGAACGAATGTGCCGTGGCCGAGGCTCAGTTACGATTTGAATCCGCGTAAACACCAGACAAGTGACTATTGCCCGAGTTGCCTGATTTTTTGCGTTTGCCGGCCATCGCAACATGGGGTTCACTGCACCCCATAATTCAACTTCAATATTTTACAAACGATCCGGCTATTGGTTTTTGGTTGTACCAATCCAAAGTCATCCCAACCCAGGAGAGTTACCAATGAAAGCCGTCGCTTTGACCCACTATCTGCCGGTCGAGAACCCGAATGCATTTCTCGATGTGGACCTGCCCAGGCCCACAGCTTCGGGTCGTGACATCCTGGTTGCCGTCAAGGCCGTGTCGATCAATCCGGTCGATACCAAGGTCCGCCGTCCGAAAGACACAGTTGAAGACCCGCCGCGCGTGCTTGGCTGGGACGCCAGCGGAGTAGTCGAAGCCGTCGGCTCCGATGTCACGATTTTCAAGGCCGGGGACGAAGTCTACTATGCCGGCGACATCACCCGGTCCGGGTCCAATGCGGAATTTCAGCTGGTGGACGAGCGCATTGTCGGGTTCAAGCCGAAGAGCCTCGGTTTTGCCGAAGCCGCCGCGCTGCCGCTGACCACGATTACCGCCTACGAGGCGTTCTTTGACCGTCTCGGCATTGACCGCGATGGCGCCGACAAGGGGCAGTCGGTGCTCATCATCGGTGCAGGCGGCGGTGTCGGATCGATCGGCATCCAGTTGGCCAAGGCGGCCGGGCTTGTCGTCATCGCCACGGCCTCGCGGCCTGAGACGTCAAGCTGGGTCAAGGAACTCGGCGCGGATCATGTTGTCAATCACCGCGAACCGATGGTTGAACAGGTGCGGGCCCTGGGCTTTCAACATGTCGATCACATCGCGATCT
>CAYRLR010000410.1:0-3457 GCA_964424975.1 uncultured Anderseniella sp. | reverse complement strand
ACTGAGTGAAATGAGAGACAAAAGCAAATGCGGACTTCCCAAGGCAACCGGCTTAACGGGTCGAAAAAACCAGTAAAACAGCCAAACTCTGCCAGCTTCGATTATTTTCTGGCGGACAATGAGTATGTGCAACACATCTTGCAAAAGGGGCTTGTGTCCCAGTTTGACGCAAAATCAGACCGGACGAAGGATAAACCAATGAAAAGACAGACCCGTAAAAGAAAGACCGCTCCCAAAGAGCAGGAGAAAAACCTCATGGAAACCGCACCTGCCCCGATGGGGCACAATTCTGTACAGGAACCGCAACCCACGCCTGATCAACTGGAGACGCTGCGCGACATTCTGGTCGGCCCCAGCCTGACGACGACGGAAACCCGGTTGAAGGAGCTTTTGCTCATCCTCGAAGAACGCGAAGAGGATTTGAACAAACGCGAAGAAACGCTGCAGCAGCAGATAGACTACGTGCAGTCGGACGTCACCGAGCGTGAACAGGCGCTCAACAAGAAGATTGCCCAGGTTGAGGCGGAACTGGCAGCACGCGAAGAAGCGCTCTACCAGAAAGTATCCAATGTAGAGCGTGAACTTGACGCACGCGAACAGGCGCTGAGCCAGAAGCTTGACGAGCTCGATGTTCAGGTTGGCAATTGCAAGGCTGCCAATATGAGAATGGACATGGACTTCACCGCGTCGCTCTCGCTGGCCAACAAGCAGCAGGACAACAAGATTCGCGATGTTGGCCACGCCATCTCCATGCTGGGTGATCAGATCGCCCAGATGTGTGATCACGCATCGAGCGAAGCTGCCGAGTAAGCTCTCCGTATTTTTGCTGAATAATGCTTCGGGAACTGTCGCCTGCCCCCTCTGTGGTGGCGGTTCCTGATGTTGACCTCGCCTTCGGGCGGGGTCTTCGCTTTTGGCGCGACAGTTCCTTTGGTAGTACGCCTGGCTGCATTGTGCAGGGCGTGCTTAGGTCCAAAATGGTGCCGCCGTGTAACTTGACCCGCCAGCTCTCCTGAACCGGGCCGGTTCAGGAGCAGGCTGTCTGAAAAGCAATCGGTCGTGCTTTGATGAGATGGTTGAGGCACCTGCGACTCTTCCACAGTGTGGCTGCGTGTGTCTGTATAGTCGAATCAGAAATGCTCCATGTTGGGCACATGACCCGGGCTGACAGATTGCCAAGATTTGCGAATATCATTCTGTATTTCCGGCATCCGGTGCTGGTCGCAATACATGCTGTTCAAACGCGGCAGCTTCCGGATATTCTGACACCGCGGACGCTGTTCGAGAAATTCCTCTGGCGCAAGATATTTGACCGCAACCCGTTGTTTTCAGATTTCTCCGACAAGATCCGGTTGAAATCGATTGCTGCAGTGAGGTTCCCGGGGACGCACTGCGCCAGGCTGCTGTGGCGGGGCACAAACGTTGATGAAGCTGTGCGTGCAGCAGTTTCAGGCGCGGGGTATTTCAAGATAAACAATTCATCCGGCGCCAACGAAAGGTTGGTTGCAGGCGAGGTCGAGGCCGCCAGAATTCGCCAATTGGCACTACGCTGGTTCAGGCACCGCCATCACAGATATCTTGGTGAGTGGGCATACAAGGATATCGAACCTGAGGTGTTTATTGAAGAAGACCTGGCTGCTGGCGCGACGACGCCAATCCTGGATCTGAATGTCTATGTGTTTGGCACGCAAATCTCGCATTTTTGGGTGATGTCCGACAACAAGAGCCCAAATATGAAAAGTGCGTTGATGGACCGGGATGGGCGCAGGCTCGCCACGCCGAGACTGGTCGAGCGCGCTATAAAGTTTCTGCCTCCCGTGTTTACAACTGAAACGCCCATCACTCCTTTGCCCCGGGATTTCCAACTGCCATTTGATGCGGGTCGGCTATGCGAGCATGCGGTGGCTATTGCGGATGGCCACGATCACCTCAGGATTGATTTCATATGGAACGGACAGGATTTCTATCTTGTTGAGATCACTGTATATACCCACGGCGGGTACCCGCTGTATTCCGATGGTGAAATCGCAGAGAAGATGTCGGATTTATGGGATTTGCGTCTTTCGTGGTTCCTGTCAACCGCCCAGACGGGCTGGCGCGGCTACTATGCGCAATGGTTAAATCGACATCTCAACTGACACTTTCCGGCAATTGATGCCGCGTCTTTTGCGGTCGTCGTCACTTGACAAGGCCATGCGCCTTTGTCTCAGACGCCGTGCGCTGGCTTGTTGAGCACATAGAAGCCCACGTCAATTGCGCCATCGTCAAAACCTGCTTCGCAATAGCTCAGATAATACAGCCACATACGCTTGAATCTGTCATCGTAACCAAGCGGAGCAATGTCGCCCCAGGCCGCGTTGAACTGTTGCCGCCACGCCCGCAGGGTCCTGGCATAGTCGCGGCCGAATTTCCGGGTGTGGGTTAGTGTCATACCCTGTTCCGTTGCATGCCTGGCAATGGCATTGTCTGTCAGCAGCATGCCGCCTGGAAAAACATAGCGCTGTATGAAATCTACCTTGGCGCGGTAGCGCTCGAAATGTTCTGGCGCAATGGTAATCGCCTGTATGACGGCCCGCCCACCCGGTTTCAGCCGCTGCGACAGCATGGAAAAATACGCCGGCCAGTTTTCCTCCCCGACAGCCTCGACCATTTCGATCGACACGATTGCATCATACTGGCCCTGCACCTGGCGATAGTCCTTGAGGGCCAGGCGCACCTTGCCATCCAGTTGTTGCCGTTTCATGCGCTGTCGGGCAAAGTCAAGCTGCCGGGCCGACAAGGTGATGCCATCAACCGTCAGACCGGCCAGTGCGCCATGTTCAGCCATGCCGCCCCAGCCACATCCGACCTCCAGTATCGAGCCGCTACCTTGAGCGCCCGTCAGCTCCAGAACGTGGGCGTACTTGGTGCGTTGCGCGGCTTCCAAACTGATATTGTCGCCGTCAAACAGGGCGCTTGAATAGGTCATGGTCGGGTCGAGCCAGAGGGCATAGAAATCATTGCCCATGTCATAATGGTCCGCAATGTTCCGGCGGCTGCCGGCAAGCGTGTTCCTGCGCCGCCAGTGAACGAGCTTGTCGCCGATGCGGACCTTGAACAGACTGCCGCCGGCCGCGTGGAACGCGCTGCGGTTGATCAGGAAGAACCGGAACAGCGACACCAGGTCGCTACAGTCAATATCGCCTGCCATGTAGGCTTCACCGAAGCCGACCGTGCCGCGCCGGATGCATTTTTCCAGCACCCGGTATGAATTCACTTTCAGTTCAGCATCAAATCCACCTGTTGATGTCTGCCCCAGAACCAGCTGGTGGCCGTCAGGCAGGGTTAGCCTGAGCTGGCCCTGCAGGCGGTCCCTCACCATGCGCCGGCCCAGAAGCTCAAGCACGCGCCCGATCGCGCTGCGGCGCGAGCGGGACGTCCGCGGGCCAGCATGAAGCAGGTCGTCACTCATCTTTCA
>CAYRLR010000409.1:0-3463 GCA_964424975.1 uncultured Anderseniella sp. | reverse complement strand
CCCCGTCAATTGCTATATCCAGCACCGGCCCGCGAACTGCGATCACCTTTGCCTTGGACTGTTCTCGTTGTGCCATGACAGACTGACCTTGTTGTCCGTTTGAAAGCAGTGGGAAACATTCTCGATTCGGTGGGGTTTGAGGTGCAGTCCGATCAAGGTGATCGCGCTGCCAATTGCCTGATTGCTCAACCGGAACCGTAGGTTCCGAACCGGAAAAATCGTAATGCTCCAACCATACTCATGCTTCGTTGCCCGAAGATTCCTCTCCGTGGCAGACTTGGCATGATGTGTCGGGCAAGTTGACCGATAATCTCCCGTGGCGCATTGACCAATATCAAGAAAGTGCTGGCGAGCGCGCTGTGAGATGCTGGCGCGAGCTATGCAGTGGCTTTGCCTTTGGCGGCGTCAAATTCGGCGCGGCGGCGGGCCAGTTCTTCGGCCGAGAGCCTGGCCGGGTTGGAATAGTCGTCTTTCCAGCTGTCGTCACCGGCTTTCCACGCCAGCGGTGAAACGAGCGTGGTGCGCGGGCGTGCCACGATGTCCAGCGCACTCAGCGCCAGTCCAAGGGTGAAGTGCTGGCTTTGCTCGTCAAACGGTCTGCCGGCGGCATTGCCGAGCGGAAAATCCGAAAACACGAAACGCGGCACGCCGCAGTGTTCGACAATGTCTTTTGCGCAGCCCATGATGACGGTGGCGATACCGGCAGCTTCCAGGTGTCGCGCGGCCAGCGACAGGGACTGGTGGCACACCGGGCAATTGGCAACCAGCACGGCTGCCTGGGTTCCTTCATCGGCCAGCGCCTCGAGCAGGGCAGGCGCGTCCTTTTCGGTGTTGGTGCGCTGCGACCTGTTGGTTGGGAACCCGTAAACCCGGCTGGTGAGAGATCCTATGCGCCCGGTGCGTTCAGCCTGTTGCAGGGCTTCGAGAGGAAACCATGTGCGCGGGTCGCGAGCCGTTGTGTGGGTACGGTCATAAGCGATGTGGGAAATGCGTACATCGGGTGCGGGGCTGGTCGGGCGGGACCATATGTCGTGAAACTTTGCCGCCCCGTTATAGGCTGCCCCTGGCCCCTGGTCGCCCTTGCCGGGCTGGAACAGCGCAGCAGTTGTTACCAGTGCGACACGCGAGTTTGCGATGGGGCGCCCGAGGCCTGAATACGGCACGTCGTCATGATGCGCCCACTGGTAGGGATTGCCGTAGCCCAGCGCCAGGTACCAGTCGCGGGTGCGCTGCATATATGCGAGAGGTTCAGTCATTGCGGTCGGTCTTGCCGTCGGGCGGGTTCAGGCGCCTGTTCCTGATGTCTTCCGCGAACACGCGGGCGCGGCGTTGTGCATCATCGCGTTGCGTCGAGGACAAGTTGGACATCATCACATCGAGGTCGGCATCCGATTTGCCGGCCTGCCTGGCCAGCGTGTAGAACTTGGCGGCCTCAACGCGGTCTTTGCTGATGCCGCGGCCGGCTGCCAGAATGCGGGCGATGAACAACTGTGCGTCGGCATGCCCGGCATTGGCTGCAATCAGCAGCCATTGCGCGCCGATCTTGTAATCCTTGCGGATACCGGCATCACCGCCATAGACCATCAGGCCATAATCAAGGGCAGCTTCGGGCAAACCCTGTACCGCTGCCTTCTGAAACCACACGCTGGCCGTTTTCAGGTCCTTGTCCACTCCGTGACCGTTCACGTATAGCAGGCCGAGATTGTATTGCGCCTGGGCCAGGCCTGCATCGGCAGCCTTGCGAATGAATTTGGCGGCCTTGACGGGATCGGCCGCAACGCCATTGCCCTGGTAATACAAAAGGCCCAGCTCATTGCTGGCCTGCATATGACCGGCAGCGTCTGCTCTGGACAGCCATTGCTGTGCCTTGACCGGGTTTGCCGGCCCGGTTTTTCCGGTCAGGTACAACATGGCAAGCCGGAACATGGCGCCAGCGTGATTTTGCGCTGCAGCCGTTTCATACCATTGCAGTGCGTTGGCCATGTCGGCTTCGCGACCATGGCCAAGTTCGTACATTTCGCCCAGCATGATCTGCGCGTTGACATCACCTTTGGTCGCCAGCGGAACGGCAATCTCATAGGCAGCGGTGTAGTTCTCATCAGAATACAGCGCCGCGGCCTCCTTGAAGGTGGGCGCAAGTCCGGTTGTCTGGGCATGGGCTGCAACGACCGACAAAGCCAGGGATGCTGCCAGCAATCCGGTTCGCAAAAGCTTCATGCAGGGTTCCTCTCGCCTGCCCTGGTGAGGGTGCCTGCAAGTTTCGCTGCCTCGTCTGCCGAATTCCACATGTCTGCCGGTGGCATGATGAAATCCGCGCCCGATGCAATGGCTTCAAGACATGCGGCCTCGTCAGTTGCGCCCAGTGCGACGCAGGGCACCTCAAACAACGGCACCCACCAGGTCAGGAGGTCCACGCCGTCCGGTGACGAGACATCGAACGCAATATAGTCGATGTCGGTCTCACCGGCCTGCATGGCCGCGTGGCGAGACCCGGATGCAACAAAACCAATGCTGGCATTGCGCCCCAGTGCCTTGTGTGCCGAAACGGCGTCTTCAATGCCGGTGGTGATGTGGACACCGTCGGCCTTTTCGTAAGCTGCAAAGCGGCTGTCATCCTCAATCAGGACGGCGATGTCTTTTTCCTGTGCGATCGGCATGAGCTTGTCCGTCAGCGTCTTGTCAGGCGGCAGAACCAGGCAGGCGACGTCGCCTGCCTCTGCTGCGGCTGTGAGGCTCGCGGCGACGGCATCTGCTGCCATGCCTGACGGTGGCATCAGGAAGAGGCGGCAATTGGGCAGTACTTCGGCAGATTTTTTACTCATGAGACGAATCAATTCGGTGAAGTTGGTTGAGATAGACAGCATTGATACCGGGAATGCCCGGGTAAGGAAATGGTCCCGGATATCAGACCTTGACCGACCAGGTATCGCTCAGGCGGTAACCTTCGGGCCACGGGTCGTCGGGATCGAGCATGACCTGATGAGTGCCGGTGACCCAGGCGCGACCGGTGATACTGGGCACGATGGCGGGATGACCGGCAACAGTTGTCACGTCTTCCAGCCGGCAATCGAACCGCGACCCGATAATGGACCGGCCAACAAAGCGATCGCCAACATTCAATTGACCTTTTGCGTGCAGCACCGCCATGCGCGCAGAACATCCTGTGCCGGTCGGGCTGCGGTCCACCTTGCCCGGGTCCACAACAACCGCATTGCGCCCGGATGGCACGCCGGCATCGTCTTCCAGCGGCATGGCGAACTGGCAGAATGAAATATGCGACCAGTCCGGATTGTCGGGATGGGTAAAGCCGAGCTGTTCATTGGCGGCTTTGGTTATTTTTACACCAAGCGTTGCGATGGCACCTGCTTCATCAGGCTGAATGGAAAAACCAAGCGCGGGAGCGTCAACAATCACGAAGCTGTCGCCACCATACGCCGTGTCGACGGTCAAGGTGCCGTGACCT
>CAYRLR010000408.1:0-3465 GCA_964424975.1 uncultured Anderseniella sp. | reverse complement strand
TTCTTGATGTCGGCATGAAGTTTGAGCGCCGGGTCAAACGGTGCCTTGGTGTCCTTGTCCTGAACCAGTTCCACACCGAGAAACAGACCCCGTCCCCGAATATCACCAACATGGGCGTGCTGGCCGAACCGTGCCTCAAGCGCAGTCATCAGCTTTGCGCCCATTGCGTTGACATTAGCCAGCAGGTCATGCCGCTCGACCTCCTGCAATACCGCCACGCCTGCAGCGCACGCCGCCGGGTGACCAAGATAGGTATGGCCGTGCTGGAAGAAACCGGAGCCGTGTTCGATGGCTGAATAGATTTCGCCGGAACACAGCATGGCGCCGATGGGTTGAATGCCGGCACCAAGGCCCTTGGCGATGCACACCATGTCCGGCGCAATGCCTTCGCGTTCTGACGCGAACAGGGTGCCGCACCGGCCCATGCCGCACATCACTTCATCCAGGATCAACAGCACGCCATACTTGTCGCAGATCTCGCGAATGCGTTTGAAGTAACCGGCCTCCGCTGCAACTGCACCAAGCGTGGCCCCGACGACAGGTTCGGCAATAAACGCCGCGACGCTGTCGTCGCCAAGTTCAAGAATTTTCTCTTCGAGTTGATTGGCCATGCGCAGGCCATAGGCTTGAGGCGTTTCCCCGGCTTGCGCCCAGCGCCAGAAGTAGCAGGCATCAATGTGATGCATGGCGGTGGTCAGGAAAGGTTCGAACTGCTTGCGGCGCCAGCGATTGCCGCCGGCTGCCAGCGCGCCCAGCGTATTGCCGTGATAGCTTTGCCAGCGCGCGATGACGTGCCGCCGGTTCGGTTCGCCCTTTTCCAGAAAATATTGCCGGGCCAGTTTCATCGAAGCTTCCGTTGCTTCCGATCCGCCGGATACGAAGTACACCCGGTCGATGCCTTTCGGCGCACGCTCGATCAGCATGTCGGCCAGTTGTTCCGCAGGCTCGGACGTGAAGAAGCTGGTGTGCGCCCAGGCCAGTTGATCAAGTTGTTTTTTGACCGCTTCGCGGACAACCTCGTTGGAGTGCCCCAGACATGACACCGCCGCGCCGCCGCAGGCATCCAGGTAGCGCTTGCCGTCGGCATCGATGACATAAGGGCCATCGCCCGCAACCGCGGTGGCAAGGCTGGACTTGGTGTGTCTTGGAAAGACGTGTGACATTTGAAGTATCCTTAGGCAGTCAGGGGAAGTTGCAACAGGTCGCGCGCCTGCTGCCAGCTGGCGACGGGCCGTTCATGCCTGTCGCACAGGTCAACGGCCCGTTTGACCAGCGCAGCGTTGGAGGGTGCGAGCGTGTTGCGGTCCAGGCGCACATTGTCCTCGAGCCCGGTTCGCACATGCCCGCCGGCCGCAATGCACCATTCATTGAGCACAATCTGGTTCTGCGCGATGCCGGCACCGCACCATTGGGCGTCGGGTGCCAGGCGGTTCAGCGTCTTGACGTAAAAATCAAACACGTCCTTGTCGACGGGCATGGCGTTCTTCACGCCCATCACGAACTGCACGTACAAGGGGGCCTTGAGGCGGCCATCCTCGGCCATCTTCACAGCCTGGAAAATATGACTGAGATCAAAGGCTTCGATCTCCGGCTTGATTCCATAGGTCAACATTTCACCGGCCAGCCAGTCCACCAGGTCAGGCGAATTCTCATACACCCGGGTCGGAAAATTGTTGGAGCCGACGGTCAGCGAAGCCATGTCCGGCTTCAGCGGCAACATGCCGCCACGTTCATGACCGGCGCCCGAGCGCCCGCCGGTCGAATACTGGATGATCATGCCGGGGCAATGCTTGCGCAGACCCTCGCCCAGGCGGGCGAACTTGTCGGGGTCGGAGGACGGGGTCTCATCATCATTGCGCACATGGCAGTGGGCGATAGACGCGCCGGTCTCGAAAGCCTCATGAGTGCTCTCGATCTGTTCGGTGATGGTGATCGGTACAGCGGGATTTGCCGACTTGGTCGGCACGGACCCGGTAATGGCAACGCAGATGATACAGGGGTCAGACATGGGCTTCCTCAAATGTCGAAGAACACGGTTTCAATTTCGCCCTGAAGCGAAACATCAAACCGGTAGCTGTTGTTGGAACCGGCATCGGGTGTTGCCAGCAGGCTCTCACGGCCGTCTGTAATGGCACTCAGTACCGGGTCGGCTGCGTTTGCATCTGTCTCGTCAGCAAAGTAGATGCGCGTGTGCAGATGGATGTTGATGCCACGCGCAAAGATCATCAGGGTGATATGCGGCGCCTGCGGTGAACCGTCGGTCCAGTCAACTGATCCGGGTTTCACCGTCTCGAAGCGGAACTCGCCGGTTTCGAAATCAGTGTGACAGCGCGCAAAGCCTGTCTGGCCATCGGCGAATTGACCGTCATCGCCAGCCTGCCAGATTTCCAGCAGCGCATCCTTGACGATGTCGCGCGCGCCATCGCGAACCACGCCGGTAATGATGATGGGCGTGCCGCCGCTCAAACCGGTGTTCGCATCAATGCCGTGCCGGTCAACTTCAATCCCTGCCACTTCAGGCAGCAGGCCGATGTGCACATAGGGACCAGCGGTTTGCGATGGTGTTTCCTTGAGGCACTTTTTCATCAGCCATGGTCCGCTTCGAGAGGTGTTTCATTGCGCCCGCGCAGTACTATGTCAAAACGATAGGCAAGCGCGTCGAATGGCACCGCGTTGTCGAGGTCAAGTTTGGCAACCAGCTGGTCAACCGCCGCCGGGTCACTGACCGCATTGACAATGGCGCAATGCCTGATCAGCGGATCGCCTTCGAAATAAAACTGTGTCACCAGGCGCTGGGCAAAACAGGCACCAAACAGCGACAGGTGGATGTGAGCTGGCCGCCAGGCTGGTCCATTGTTGGGATAGGGATACGGGCCGGGGCGGATGGTGCGGAACGAATAGTTTCCCTCCGCGTCCGACATGCAGCGCCCGTAGCCGGAGAAGTTCGGGTCAAGCGGGGCCAGGTAGCCGTCGCGCACATGGCGGTACCGGCCGCCGGCATTGGCCTGCCAGGCCTCGATCAGCACATCGGGTTGCGGACGTGCATATTCATCCAGCACGCGACCTGACACGACAATGCGTTCGCCTACAGGATCGCCGTCCACGACCGCGTTGCGCAGCATGTCCGCATCATGGTCACCAAGCATGTTGTGTCCGAACACCGGGCCGGAGGTCTCGCTCCGCGAAGCCGGCATCTGCAGCAATGTACGCTTTGGCGAGCGCAGCACGGTCGAGTTATAGGCCGGTGTCAGCCCCTTGGGATGCCACGTCCGGTCACGCGGTGTGAATGCGATTTTGATGTCGGAAACCATCTGATCTGCCTGATATTATGTTGAGGCTTCAATCTCTACCGCCGGGCGCGTGCCGTCAACCGGCGGATTGCCGCTTGGGACGTGGTTAGAGCACTTTTGATTTAACCCCTATTTCCCAAGTGGCGTCGATTTTAGATGCAGCGAGATGTGGTTT
>CAYRLR010000407.1:0-3480 GCA_964424975.1 uncultured Anderseniella sp. | reverse complement strand
ATGCCGCACTGGCGGCCGCGCGGACTTCGGACTCGGTGCCGGCAAGATACAGCCTGCCGGTGGCACCTATCATGCGGAAGTCGACGATCTTGATGTTTGCCGATTTCTCGGCCTCGTTGCACGCCAGAATGGCATAGGCTGCAGGCTCGGTTTCCAGCACAAACAGCGTCTCGCCGCCCAGTATCATGGACCCCAGCTTGTTGCGGTTGATCAGGAATGCGTGCATGGGATCAATGCGCGTGACGATTTTCGAGGCGAGTATTTTCGGCGACATCGCTTCACCCGCGCCGACCCCCAGGTCGTGCAGCACCGCATCTGCAGCTGCCTTGACCGCCGACGTGGAACGGGAGTGAAACTCGAGATATCCAAACTGGCGCTCCACCACCAGGATGCCGCCCTTCACGTCAGCTTCCTTCAAGGCCGTGTTGGTCAGCGGTTCAATGTCGAGGCCGGGGGCGACCTCGATAATCTGGGCCGCCATGCCGGTGCGCGGCAGCGAACCGCGTATCCAGGTGCCGAGATAGCACATGGTCTGCGGCTGCATCTGGTCGATGAATATGAAGGAGCGCAAGGTTGCCATGGGTTAAATCTCAGGCCGCGAGAACGGCGCTCAGCTCCTCAAGAATGATCTTGCGCAATTCCTTGCGCATGGTGTCAGCGTCGACGCCGCCTGCGAGCGCTGTGAGAGCAGGCTGCGCGCTGACGGCTCGTGCGCGCGGCAGGTCCAGCGGATCGAGACCGTCAAAATTGCCGAATACCTCCTGTGCCTGCTTGTTGTAGGCGATGCGGGCAAACTGGACGAAATGGTCCGGGGTGAGGTTGTCGCCAATGGACGATCCACCGACAAACCCGGTTCCGATGGTCATCGAGGGGCCGAGATTGGTCTCGAAACCGGAGGCACCCAGCGAGCAGCCGGTATTGACCGCGATGCGCAGGGCAGGCACTGCAGAGGCGAAGGCGAGAATGTGCTCCTCGCTTGACGAGTGGATGCCCGCCGTATGCCCCTTGCCGGAGCGTCGCATCATGGATCGGGCACTTGATATCGCCTGGTCAATGCCGGCAACGCGGGCAAATGCGAGGACCGGGCAGAGCTTTTCGCGAACCAGTTTTTCTTCCGGCTGAACCAGTGATACCGGTGTCAGAAGCACCTTGGCACCCTTGGCTGAAAATCCGGCTTCGCGTGCGATCCATTCAGCGCTCTTGCCGATTGTTGCGGTGTTGAACTGTTCGCCGTTGAACAGCAGCCTGCGCAGTTTTTCGACTTCTTCAGATGAGCAGATGTGGCCACCTGCCTGTTTCAGTTCCTGCAGCAACCTGTCTGCTATCGCGCTGAAAGCAAGGACAGTGGATTCATTGGTACACAGGATGGAATTGTCGAACGATTTGGAGGCGATAATTCTACCGGCGGCCAGCTTGAGGTCGCAGGTGTCGTCAACCAGCACGGGCGCATTGCCCGGCCCGACCCCCAGCGCCGGTGTGCCTGAGCGATAGGCAGCCTTGACCATTGCCGGTCCACCCGTTGCCACAATGAGATCGACGCGGTCGTCGGCCATCATGGTTTCTATGAGAGGCACCGTAGGGTCCTCGATCACCTGGATGACGCCATCAGGAGCGCCGGCTTCCTTGGCTGCTGCGGCCAGCAGATGCGCTGCCTGCGTACACACTGATTTTGCAGCGGGGTGCGGGCTCAGCACGATTGCGTTTCGGGTCATCAGAGCAAGCAGCGTCTTGAAGAATACGGTTGCGACCGGATTGGTGACCGGGATCAGCGCGTACACGACCCCGGCGGGGCGCGGCAGCTCGACCATTTTGCGCGCCGCGTCGATGCGCGGCGAGACAAAGTCCACGCCGCCATAAAGCTCTACTACGCCCCTGCTGCAGGCTTCGTTCTTCATCACCTTGTGTTCGACAACGCCATAGCCGGTTTCACTCACTGCCAGCTCGGCGAAATGCCGTGCCTTTGCAAAGCCTGCCTCGGATACCGCTGTCACAATTCTAGAGATGGTTGCACGATCGGTCCGCGCCAGCTTGGTGGCAGCCCAGCGCGCGGTGTCGAGTTTCATGCGCGCCGTTTCAAGAACGGTGTCGGGGACCTTGAGGAGTGGTTCGCTTGTTGGGTTTGACATGGTGCAAATGTTTCCGAAGTGAACTCAGGCGGCTTTTGGAAGTTGTTCGATCAGTTGCCGCGCGCGTGGCATCGCGGCATCAAACCGGTCCAGAATTTCCTGGCACATGTCTGCTGACAGCAGCACGCCGGGCTTGAACTGCAGTACGCGTTTGTCGAGAGACGAAAAGATGGCCCAGACGCCATGCTCATAGAGCGCGCGCGATACTGCAACGGCCCCTTCAGGATGATCAAACTCCAGTCCCAGCACCACGCCGCGCTGGCGCACGCCAACGAAAATGTCCGGGTGGCGTGCCATCATTTCGCTCATGCCGTCGGCAAAGAACCTGGTCACCGAATGCACGTTGGACACCACTTCGGGGCGCTGCAACATCTCGATGACCTTGTGTGCGACAATGCAGCCAAGTTCGGCACCGCCGGATGTCGAGATATGCGCAGCACCGTCTTCGTTCAGCCAGCCGCCGCACTTTTCATTCATGACGGCTGCTGAAATCGGGTAGATGCCGCCGCCAAGGCCCTTTGCCGTGACAAAAATGTCAGGCTGTATGCCGTAGGTCTGGAAGCCCCACATTTCGCCGCATCGCATCAGTCCGGTCTGGACTTCATCGGCGATGTAGACGGTGCCGTAGCGCGTGCAAAGATCGCGGCAGGCCTGCAGGTAGCCCTCGTTCGGCATGGGAAAGCCATAGGTTGCGGGGATTGTTTCCATGATCAGGCCGGCGATTTCGCCTGATTTCAGCGCCTGCTCCAGCGCATCCACATCGTTGAACGGCACCTGGATGAATTCATCCGGCCTGTCTGACAGGAATATCTTGGTGAAACGGTCATCGCCGGTGGCCACCGACAGGCCGGAATGGCCGTGATAGCCCTTGATGATCGACACGATCTTGCGGCGCTGTGTAGCGTAGCGGGCTGTCTTGAGCGCAATCTCCACCGCTTCGGCACCGCCGGCACCAAACACGGCATACTGCATTCCCGGACATGTCTTGACCAGTTGTTCTGCCAAAGCGGCGCGGGCAACGGACGGGAACCAGTGGTTGCCCATGTCGAAATAATCGAGCGCGCCCTTGAGGGTCTCGATCAATTCGGGGTTGCGGTGACCGAAATTGTAGGTGCCGCCATTGAGGTGCAGATCAATCAGGCGCCGGCCTGACATGTCGTAGAGGCAGTAGCCTTCACGCCGATCAATGACCAGGTCCACTCCGACGTTCTGCCAGAACCTCGTCTTGTCCGGATTCCAGTACTCAATGGCCTTGTCGAGCAAGGCCTGCTTGTCTTCGAACCTGAAATGACCGTAGTCGAACATGGTCACACCCTTGACTGACTTGCAAACTGTGGTGACCGTAATCCAACTA
>CAYRLR010000406.1:0-3487 GCA_964424975.1 uncultured Anderseniella sp. | reverse complement strand
CTGAGCGGGTGATACCCGGTCCGCCTTTACGGGGAATCTCCTCGCCCTGGCAGACGCTGATCACATAGACTGTCAGGTCTGCCAGTTCGGGCGAAAATGTCGCCGCCAGATTGTCGCCGCCTGATTCAATAAACACCACATCCAGATCAGGGTGACGTTTGACAAGATCGGCTATGGCGGCAAGGTTGATCGAGGCGTCCTCGCGAATGGCGGTATGCGGGCACCCGCCGGTTTCAACACCAATAATACGATCTTCCGGCAAGGCCTGCAGCCTGGCCAGCATCATGGCGTCTTCTTTTGTATAGATATCGTTGGTGACAACACCGATGGAGTAGTCATCCCGCATGGCCTCGCACAGGCGCTGGGTCAATGTTGTCTTGCCGGAGCCCACGGGACCTCCAATACCAATGCGCAAAGGACCGTTGGATGAGTTCATGATCGGAACAACCTTGTGGTTTGGGTTTCATGTTTCATGGAGCATATCTCGGCGACGAAATTGTTGGTCGCCAGATCTGCAAGCAGCGTTTGCTGGGCAAGCGTGACCGCGTCGGCAATTGCAGGTTCGATTGCTGCAAGAACCCGCTGACCGCTGGTTTGTCCCAGCGGCACCAGCCGAATGGCTGCGGATACAAGATTGGAGACTGCAGCGTGCACCCAGGCATCAAGCGCGATGCCGCGGCCAATTCCGTGACTGGCAGCCGCACAGCCCACGGCCACGGGATAGGCTATTTCGCAGTCCTGCATGTGCTGGAGCCTTTCCAGTGCCGTGCTTGGCCAGGCCTGCGCTGTCACTTTGAGAAACGCAGCGCCTTGTGCCATGGTTTCCATGCGCAATTCTGCTGACGGCTGGAATGCAGCGGCAAACTCGACAACCTCAGCCAGGCTGCAGATACCGGCAAAACGCACCGCTTCATGCGCGCGCGCAAACACCACCGCATCCGACCACAGTGTCCCGCCTGACAAGGAGCTCTCAAGCCAGTCGCGCAATGACGCGGGGTCGGATACAAGGCCAAGCGCAATGGCGGTTTCCAGGCCCTGGCTGTAACTGAACGCGCCCACAGGGTAAGAAGGCGACAGCCACGTCAGCAACCTGTAAAGGGCCGGGTCGTGACTAGTGGTCATGGCTGTGACCGGTATGGTGATGGTGGTGGTGATCATGGCTGCCCGATGCCTGCGCATCATAGGCGCCGCCTTGCGGACTGAAGGTTTCGACCACCTTGGCGGTTGTGGCCCCCAGTCCTGCCAGCATGTCCTCGATGACATGGTCGCGCCGGACCAGAATGCGGTTTTCCTCGATCTGTGCCTCCAGGTGCCGGTTTCCCAGATGCCAGGCCAGCATCAGCAGATGATGGGTATTGTGCCCGCGCACTTCCATCAACTCTTCCGGTTCGGCAGCCACCTGGATCACGCGGCCGTCCTCGAGTTGCAGGCCATCTCCGTGGCCAAGCTGAGTGGCTGCGGGCAGATCGAGCAGGAACTCAAGACCTGCGTCGCTGGTCAGTGAAATTCGTCTGCGATGCCGCTGATCCTTGTTCAGGGTTATGACACCCTGGGGATCGGCATGCCAACTACCTGCCGCGAGACATTTGATTGCACGTAAACGGGTCATGAGCATTTGTCCTCAAAACAGAAAATAACGCTGCGCCATGGGCAGCACTTCGGCAGGTTCACATGTCAGCAATTCGCCGTTGGCATGAACCTCATAGGTTTCCGGATCGACAGAAATTTTCGGCATCAGATCATTCATAATCATGTCTTTCTTGCCGATGTTGCGGGTGTTTTTTACCGGCAGGAGCTTGCTGGCCAAACCATATTTTTCGCCAATGCCGGCAGCCATCGCCGCCCCGGAGACGAACGTCACCCGGCCCTGGGTCAATGCCTTGCCGAAGGCACCGAACATCGGCCTGTAATGGACAGGTTGCGGCGTGGGTATTGACGCGTTCGGGTCGCCCATGGCTGCCGCCACAATCGTGCCCATCTTCACAATCATATCCGGCTTTACCCCGAAAAATGCCGGGGTCCACAATATCAGGTCGGCAAGTTTACCGACCTCGACAGATCCTATGTGATCCGCCATGCCGTGCGCGATAGCCGGATTGATAGTGTACTTGGCAATGTACCTGCGCACCCGAAAATTATCGTTCTCGCCGGTCTCTTCCGGCAGACGACCGCGCTGACGCTTCATCTTGTCGGCGGTCTGCCATGTCCTGATCAGCACTTCGCCGACACGCCCCATGGCCTGGCTGTCAGAGGCAATGATCGAAAACGCGCCCATGTCATGCAGGATGTCTTCGGCTGCGATGGTTTCCTTGCGAATGCGGCTCTCGGCAAAGGCTATGTCTTCGGCAATCGATGCATCCAGATGATGACACACCATCAGCATGTCGAGGTGCTCGTCCACCGTATTGACGGTATAGGGCCGCGTCGGATTGGTGGACGACGGAATCACATTCGGCTCACCGCACACCTTGATTATATCCGGCGCGTGACCGCCACCTGCGCCTTCGGTATGGAAGGCATGAATGGTTCTGCCCTTGATTGCCGCAATGGTGTTTTCGACAAAACCGGACTCGTTCAGTGTGTCGGTATGGATCATAACCTGCACGTCCATATCGTCAGCAACCGACAGGCAGCAATCAATGGCTGCCGGCGTGGTGCCCCAGTCTTCATGCAGCTTGAGCGCACACGCGCCCGCCTCCACCATTTCGACCAGCCCTTCGGGCAGCGAAGCATTACCTTTGCCGGAATAGCCGAGATTGACGGGAAAGGCTTCTGATGCCTCCATCATCCGCTGGATATGCCAGGCACCCGGCGTGCAGGTGGTGGCATTGGTTCCCGTTGCAGGGCCGGTGCCGCCGCCCAGCATGGTGGTGACGCCCGAATACAGGGCTTCCTCGATCTGTTGCGGGCAGATGAAATGGATATGCGCGTCAAAACCACCTGCGGTGAGTATCTTTCCCTCACCGGCAATGGCTTCAGTTGATGGACCGATGATAATATTCACTCCGGGCTGGGTGTCCGGATTTCCGGCCTTTCCTATGGCGGCAATCAGCCCGTCCCTGAGGCCTATGTCGGCCTTGTAGATACCCGTGTGATCGACGATCAGCGCGTTGGTTATGACCGTGTCCACGGCACCGTTGGCGCGCGTGACCTGTGACTGACCCATGCCGTCGCGGATGACCTTGCCGCCGCCGAACTTGACTTCCTCGCCATAGGTAGTCAGATCTTTTTCAACCTCGATGAACAGTTCGGTATCGGCAAGCCGCACCCTGTCTCCGGTCGTCGGACCATACATCGCGGCATAGGTGGTACGTGAAATGCGTGCCGGCATCAGTCGAGCCCTCCCATGATTTTCTGATTGAACCCGTAGACCTGTCGCGCGCCTTTTATCGGCACCAGCGCAATTTCGCGGGTTTGACCAGGCTCGAACCTGACGGCAGTGCCCGCTGCAATATCAAGCCGCATGCCATGTGCCTTTTGCCGGTCA
>CAYRLR010000405.1:0-3498 GCA_964424975.1 uncultured Anderseniella sp. | reverse complement strand
CTGAGAGGTGCCGATGATTGCCGACCGGCCTGTATTGGGCGTGCTGTTAATGCTGGGATTTTGCATATTGGCTCCTGCCGGGGACTCGATCGCAAAACTGCTGGGCGCAACAGTTCCTCTGCTGCAGTTGTTGATGGTGCGCTTCGGCCTGCAGGCTGTCTTGCTGCTGCCGGTCATCGTGGCGAGTGGGCGGAGCTTGAACATGTCGCCTCGTGTTGCATGGCTCACCGTTGCCCGAACCCTGCTTCATATCATTGGTGTGGGCGCCATGTTCCTGTCATTGCGCTTCCTGCCTCTGGCCGATGCTGTTGCCATCGCCTTTGTCATGCCGTTCATCATGCTGTTGCTGGGCAGGTTTGTGCTCAATGAGGAAGTTGGCAGCCGTCGGTTGGCCGCGTGCGCGGTCGGTTTCATCGGCACCCTTCTTGTGGTGCAGCCAAGCTTTTCGGAAGTTGGTGCGCCGGCATTGTTGCCGTTGCTGGTTGCGGTGGACTTTGCCTTGTTCATGCTGGTCACCAGGCAGATCGCCAAGTACATAGATCCGGTCAGCCTGCAGGCGCTCAGCGGCGCTATGGCAGTCGCACGACTGTTTCTGGTTTATGGTCTGTCACAAATAAGCGGCGTTCTCAAAACACAGATGATTGCTCCTGACGGGGGCACGACGGCGTTGCTGCTGGCCATAGGTGTTATCGGCACACTGGCGCATCTGCTGATGACCTGGTCGCTGCGGTTTGCGCCATCTGCCACGCTGGCCCCCATGCAGTACCTCGAAATACCGGTCGCCACCATCATTGGCTACATGGTATTTGCTGACCTGCCGAATGGCCTGGCTGCCCTGGGAATTGCGATCACCATCTGCGCAGGCCTTTACATAGTGATTCGCGAGCATGCGATGTCGCGACGTTGAGCAGCGTATTGCCAGAAACGACCACATGGCGAGTGCTTTTCGTCAGTGTACGTGTGGTAAATATGTCACATTTTCCGGAAAAATTTCCATCTGCGGCCATTGAGCGTTGACCTGCTGCTGAGCTTGTGCATTTTTTTACACCAAGATGATTATTGGGCGACTCAGTTGAGTCAGTAGGGCGAAAACCATGAAAAAATTTGTTGCATCTTCTGCGCTGGCAATTGCGCTGGCGGTTTCTGTAAACAGTGCAAGTGCTGCGGACTTCGATGCCGAGCAGGCCATTAGGGGCCTGGTCGTCTCCGGTGAAGTTGAAACCTTTAGCGGTTTCATGGCATATGGCAGTGCAAGTGGAGATACCGAATTTGAGGACGATACAACTCAATTCGTTTCGGGCGTTTTGGGTCGTCTGAGCCTGCCGCTTGGCGAAAATCTGTCAGTCCAGATGGATGGGGAACTGGAGTATTCTTCGACTGCGTTGATAGAGTCTCCACAGGATGATTTGTTCCAGAGTTCGTTTCTGCTTGGTGGTCACTTGTCTTGGCGCAACCCGGAGACGGGGCTGTTCGGGGCTTTCGCGTCTTTTGGCGGTGGCGAGCACGATAATGACGGTGAAGGGGCGGACAACAATTTCTTCGCCGTTGGTGGTGAAGGGCAGATCTATCTGGACAATCTCACTTTCTATGTGCAGGGCGGTTTTATTGATGGTGGATACCCAAGCGTCGATAATGCCAACAGCGACGCGCTTCGCGACGCGTTTTTCGGTCGCGGTGTAGCCCGCTGGTTCATAACCCCCGAATCTCGTTTACAGGCAGAGTTTGCATATGTAGACGGCACCACTGACGGTGGAGATGACGTGTCTGATATGACAATAGTGGAATGGGGCGTGCGCTATGACACGGTGATCCCCGGCCTGCCAATCCTGGGCGACAGCAACGTGTTTGTCGGCTATCGCGGCGCGCACTTCGACAAGGATAACTCCGGCGGTGATCCTGGCGAGTTTGTTGATCATCTCGTAATGGTAGGTTTCACTCACCGCTTTGGAACCCAGACAATTCAGGAAACAGATCGCTATGGCGCAACCCTGGATCTGCCCAACTTTGGTCGTTGGGTGTCTGCAGGTGAAGCTCTCGAATAGCCTGGTATCTCGGACCTGATACTCATTTGTAGGGCGTCGCAGTGTTGCGGCGCCCTTTTTGCTGGCCCGTGTAGCGTTGCTCTGTTATCGAGACTTTTGGTTGCCAAAATTGCTGTCTGGTTTGTCGCTTTAGCATGGCTGGTGCTATTGTGATGGCGCGATGCTCTGCTAGTTTGACGGTCGAAGAAGTCTTCCATTTCAATAGCGGATGGTGTTGCGCCCATGGCGAGTGAGCCCAAAATCGACCTCAACCTGAAAACCTGGGATGAGGTCAAATCGACCACCTGTTACATGTGCGCCTGCCGCTGTGGCATCAAGGTGTATCTCAAGGACGGAACAGTCAAATACATCGAGGGCAATCGCGATCATCCGGTGAACAAGGGTGTGTTGTGCGGCAAGGGCTCTGCCGGCATCATGCAGCATTATTCACCGGCTCGCCTGACCAAGCCATTGATGCGGGTCGGTCCGCGGGGCTCCGGAGAATTCCGCGAAGTCGAGTGGGACGAGGCACTCAGAACGGCAACCACATGGTTGTCACAGGTGCGCTCAACCGATCCCAAAAAACTGGCGCTGTTTACCGGGCGGGACCAGTCGCAGGCGCTCACCGGCTGGTGGGCGACGCAATTCGGGACCCCGAATTTTGCCGCTCATGGCGGCTTTTGCTCGGTCAACATGGCCGCTGCCGGGCTGTACACGTTTGGCGGTTCGTTCTGGGAGTTCGGCGAACCTGACTGGGACCGCACCAAGTATTTCCTGCTGTTCGGCGTGGCCGAAGACCATGCCTCCAACCCGATCAAGACCGGGCTTGGCAAGTTGAAGAAGAACGGAGCCAAGATCGTCTCGATCAACCCGGTCAAGTCAGGCTATTCCGCCATTGCCGATGAATGGGTCGGTATTCGCCCCGGCACCGATGGATTGTTCGTCGGTGCACTGGTCCATCAGTTGCTCAAGGCCGGCAAGATAGATCTCGACTATCTGGCGCGCTATACCAATGCCGGTCATCTGGTGATCCAGGATCCCGGTGGCGTAGACGATGGCCTGATTGCGCGCGATCGCTATGGCAAGATACTGGTACTGGATCAGCAGTCCCGGAAACCTGTCGCTCTCGACAAGGCGGACCAGGTTGCGCTGCATGGTGAAGTGAAACTTCCCGGCAAGGGCAAGCGCATGGGCGTGCCGTCATTCCAGTTTGTCGCCGAGCGCTATCTGTCAGATGAATACTCGGCAGAAAAGGCGGCTGCCCATTGCGGTATCGAGGCCGCCACCATTGAGCGTATTGCCGGTGAACTGGCGCATGCCGCCTTTGAGCAGGCATTTGAACTGGACATCGCCTGGACTGATACGCATGGACAAAAGCATGACAAGATGACCGGCAGACCGGTGTCGATGCATGCCATGCGCGGTATCTCGGCCCACTCCAACGGCTTCCATACCTGCCGTTCAATCCACATCCTGC
>CAYRLR010000404.1:0-3507 GCA_964424975.1 uncultured Anderseniella sp. | reverse complement strand
GCAGGCCATATCCCACCCACGGTCACTATGAGGGCAACCATCAGGCATTTGAGTCTCTGCAGCATATTGGTCATCTGATACTTTCAAAAACACGTTGCCACCGATAACGCGACACCGCAGGTCCATTGAATTTGGCAGAATATAGCCTGTTCTTGTCGAAGTCACAGTTACTTTTCTGAAACCCGAACGGCACGGGTTCTTCGGTCGCGACTGGCCTGCAGGGTGGCTAGGCTTCCTGCAGGGTCTTGTGGGATTGCGTGCAATGTCGTCCCAAGAGCTGGTTCATGGCATTGGTGAGTTCAATATGGGCTTCGTCCGCACTTGTGGCTTCGAAACGACACGCCACGTAGCCGTCAGGCCTTACCAGAACCGCGGAGAAGTTCCCTGGTCCGCGATAAAGCCTGGAGAATTTCGGATCTTCAACCGAGTATTCGCCAGTCCCGCTCAAGTCGGCTACTTCAACCAGCTTGCCGCGGGCCATGTCTATCCGGTCTACGGCATGGCGCCACGCATCAGGTGCGTCAGAGACAACCAGCACAAAGCTGTCGCCGAACAGATCGATAAGGGACAGTTCGGCTGCATTGCGGGTTTTCAGCCAGACATGGGGTGCGCGGGTGCCGGGAACGGTGCTTTCAACATAGCTGCCCAAAGCAGTCTCCGGTGGCAGTTCACCATCCGGGATGACCGCATCGGATGTATAAGCCGTGCCGAGCTGGTAGCCGGTATGAAGCACGGCGTTCTCGCCGTGAGGTTTCATTCGTTCGCGCAGAAACTCCTTGCAGCTTTCGGTCAATTCTCCACGCGTGAATACACCCGGTTCGCCGACCAGCGCGGCTTGGACAATTGCCTGGAAATGCAGCGAGTTATAGGTCGCAGATTTCACCGTCTGAAGAGCCTTGGCCTTGCGTTCTGTTTCAAATGTGTCGAGAAGGCTTTCATCAGCAAGTCCCCTGGCGACGAGGATCAGTTTCCAGGCCAGGTTGTTGGCATCCTGAATGCCGGAATTGGCACCGTAACCGCCCCATGGCGAGTGCCAGTGTGCTGCGTCGCCGGCGAAGAATACATTGCCTTCGCGCCAGCGCCGTAGCAGACCGGTCGTGTAGTCAAACCGATGAGTGTGAACGATTTTGATGGGCAGGTCCGGTTCGCCCAACGCACCGCGAATGCGTGCAAGCATCAAGTCGGGGTGCGGCAGGTCGTCCTCATCATGGCGGAAACTGTAGCGCCACAGACCGGTATCGGGATGTTTGCTCCCGAACCAGCCGGCATAACGCGGGTCCAGAACGAATGAGTGGAAGAATCCATCCTTGCCCAAGGTGTGTTCCAGGTCGGCTTCGAACTCGACCAGAACCTGGTTGATGAACGCAGGGCCATTGTCTTCACCATTGCCCAGTCGATTGCGCACGAAGCTGTGCGCACCGTCGCAGGCGACAAGATATCTGGCATTGATGGTTCGCTGCTCGCCGGTTTTTTCATCTCGGACGCCGAGTTTGACGGTGCTGTCGGTGCGCGCCACATCGACAACGCTGGTTGCGAAATTAATTGCAACCGATGGGTTGTTCACTGCTTCACGGCAAATGGCGGCTTCATAGTCGGAGGCGGGTATCTTGCGAGGGTAGACCGGTGTCAGAGGTGACCACTTGGCCTGATAATCACTCTCGCTGCCCCGGTTCGCGTAAACCGATGCGACCGGGCTCTTGGCGATGGATATATAGTACCCTTGGCCGTTCGACTTGTTGATCGGCCAGCCCTTGCTCGCCAGATCGTCCCAAATTCCCCATTGGCGATAGAGTTCTGCGGTCTGGGCATGCACGTATTGCCCCTTTGGCAGCGTCGTGGTGCCGGGGCGCTTTTCAAACAGTTCCACTTTCAGGCCTGCACGGCCCAGCAGGTAGGAGAGCGCAAGACCAACCGGTCCGCCGCCACATATGGCTACGTCGACAAGGTCGTCCATCTTCTCTTCAAGTGATCCGGAGTTGGTCAGGATGTTCATGGTTTTTGTTTCCCGCAGGTGCGATCTATCTCATCTTGTGCAAGGGCGACGCTATACGCCGCACTGCTGGCCATGCGCGCCTTGCATTTGTTCCATTCCGACCAGGATCCGACAAACAGGCGAGGGGTTGTGTCGACTGTCTGAAGCGTCAGGAAAGTCAGGGCCGACAGCACGCCGCCGCCGCAATACACCACGACATCAGACTGTTCCGTAATGCCGGCCTGTTCGTAGATCCCCCGGATTTCAGTCGCCGAGCGAAGCAAACGCATTGGGGTCCACTGATCGGCAGCCGGAAGGTTTATGGCTGACGGGACAGCGCCTGCAAGGAACGATGTTTCATCGCGGGCATCAACAAGAATGGTCGACGCTGTCAGTGCTTCAACTTCGCAGACGTCGATGGTCGCGAGATTGCCTTCGCTGAGTTGCAATGGCGCTGATTGTCGTGCGGGACGTGGGCGGGCATGGCCCTGGGCAACCGGTCCGCCAGCGTATTCCCAGGCTTTCAGGCCGCCGTCAAGCAACCGGACATTTTCGACACCGGCCCATTTCAGCACCCACCAGCCGCGCGCCGCGAGTGCAGGCGATGGGCCGTATACGATGACTTGCGTGTCTATGCCGACGTTCCAGTTGTCGAGCGAGGCTTGCAAATCGGCAATCCCGGGCAGGGGCAGAATTCCGCTGGAAGATGTCGGCTGTCCGGCGAATACATCCCTGATTTGCCCATACTCGGCACCCAGAATGTGTCCGTCGCGATAGCTCTGATACTCCTCGTCAGGTTCACCAAGGCGAACGTCGATGAAGAGCCGGTCCGGGTGTGCTTGCGACAGCAGTTCGTGAGGCTGCGCTATCTCTTTGCCGATAGGCTTAACGAAGGCAGGAGCGGCTACGTTCATGTGCGCCTCCTGATCGGTCTGCCAACGAATGAAGGTGACAGGCATTCACGGTCAGGCATGGTTTCAATGTTCCTCTTGACAGCCGGTTGATAATATTTAATATCCGCTAAGCGGACGTAACAATCCGCTAAGCGGAAAGTTATCGTTGACAGACGAACCTGTCAAGAAAGGTTGTTGAATGGCAACGCCGGAAAGTGAATCTTTCGTGCGATCGTTCGCGCGTGGCCTGGTCGTGATTGAGGCGCTCAGCGAGGCAACGTCGGGCCAGACCTTGAACGAGATCGCCGCTTCAACGGGTTTGCCCCGGACCGCTTTGCGGCGATTCCTGCTGACATTGATGGATCTGGGCATGGTGCGCACCGATGAAAAACGCTACTGGCTGACCCCCAGGGTTCTTCGTCTGGGGCTTTCATATCTGGCGTCGCTTCCCTATTGGCGCGAGGCACAATTCGCCCTAGAGGAGTTGAGCACCCGTATCAACCAGTCGTGCGCGCTGTCGGTGCTGGATGCCGGCGAGATCGTTTACCTGCAGCGTCAGCATGCAAAGCGGATTTTGCCCATGAGTCCGACGCTGGGTAGCCGGATGCCGGCCTATTGCGTGTCGATGGGGCGGGTTTTGCT
>CAYRLR010000403.1:0-3527 GCA_964424975.1 uncultured Anderseniella sp. | reverse complement strand
AAAACCACATCTCGCTGCATCTAAAATCGACGCCACTTGGGAAATAGGGGCTTAAGTATTTTCATGTCGATTTCCTTTCAGTCATGAACTGTCCCTGTTTGTGATAACGGCACATTTCACCTGGCTGGGCATTGACCCAAATCAACACGGTGGGTGCCCGGACCACCTAGAAGGTCAAAAGTGTATTTATTTTGAAGGATTTCGGGAGAGTGACCACGTCACCTGCAGAGACTGAACGTCGGCAAATCGAAGAGGTTCTCGGTGTCGGCGCAACAGCGCTGCCCTGGTGGCGGTCGTGGCGGCTGCTGGGTCTGGCGGCACTGGTCATTGTTGCTGCCGTCGGGGGCTATGCTTACTGGGCCAATGACACGGCTTCGCGCATTACCCGATACAAGAGCGAACCGGTGTCGCGCGGCGATCTCATCGTTACGGTTACAGCTACCGGCACGGTTGAACCGACAAACGAGGTTGAGATTTCAAGCGAGCTTTCCGGGATGATCAAGTCGGTCAAGGTCGACTACAATGACGAGGTGAAGTCCGGGCAGGTTCTTGCCGAACTCGATACCGACAAGCTGGAAGCCCAGGTTGCTCATTCGCGCGCAACGCTGGCGGCCAGGAAAGCGAAACTGCTTGAACTCGAAGCCACGCAGACAGAGAAGCAACGCGAGTTCGAACGCGTACGGCCGCTGGCTCGAAAGGGTTATTCTTCGGAGTCATCGCTTGATGTGGCAAAAGCAGCTCTGGATCGTGCCAGGGCGGCGGTTGCAAGCGGCACCGCTGATATCGCCGTGGCGCAAGCGGATCTGGACCTTGATGAAACCAACCTGAAAAAGGCGTGCATCTGTTCGCCCATCAATGGCGTGGTCCTGAAGCGCAATGTCGATCCGGGCCAGACAGTCGCCTCATCCTTTCAGACGCCTGTTTTGTTTACACTGGCTGACGATCTGCGCGAGATGCAGCTTGAGGTCGATGTCGATGAAGCCGACATCGGCAAGGTCAAGCAAGGCAACAAGGCTACATTTACAGTTGAATCCTACCAGGACCGGGACTTCCCCGCACAGATTTCGGAATTGCGATTTGCGTCCGAAACCGTCGATGGCGTGGTGACCTACAAAGCGGTTCTGACAATTGACAACAGCGACCTTCTGCTTCGACCGGGCATGACGGCGACTGCAGCAATCAACGTGCAGAGCGTGGATGATGCCTTGTTGATCCCGAATGCTGCATTGCGTTACGCCCCTCCTGCAGACACCAAATCAGGCTCCGGCAAGAGCTTCATTCAATCCCTCCTGCCAGGCCCGCCGCGGTCAACGGAAATCGCCAGGATCGAACAGGGCAAGGATGGCGAACGGCGTATCTGGGTGCTGCGAAACAACGATCCGGTCCCGGTGAACGTTCGGACGGGTGCCACCGACGGTACCAGGACGCAGATTCTTGACGGCGATCTGAAACCGGACGATCAGGTGATCGTGGATACCGTCGCGGCAGCCAGGTAGAGGGGTGGAAACCGCCGTGGGACATGACCTCGACATCGCCGGCCATTCGCTGATGGAACTCAAGGATGTCACCAAGGTGTATGGTTCGGGTGCTGCCGTCGTCCACGCGCTCGCTGGCGTGGATTTGCGTATCGAAAAGGGTGAATTTGTAGCCATTATGGGGCCGAGTGGTTCCGGTAAATCGACTGCAATGAACATGCTGGGTTGCCTGGATACGCCCTCAAGCGGACAATACCTGTTCAAGGGTGTGGAAGTCGGACAACTCAGCCGTGATCAGCGCGCGCTGCTAAGGCGCAATTTCCTGGGCTTCGTTTTCCAGGGCTTCAATCTGCTGCCCAGAACGTCAGCGCTGGAAAACGTGGAACTGCCCCTGATCTATCGCGGCATGCGCCAGGCAGAACGCCGTGCGCTGGCGTTGGATGCATTGAAAAAAGTTGGTCTTGCAGGCCGCGAGCGTCATACGCCTGGCGAGTTGTCGGGCGGTGAGCAACAACGTGCCGCAATCGCGCGGGCCATTGCCAGTCACCCCGACGTGCTGCTGGCCGATGAACCGACCGGCAACCTGGATACCGGTCGCAGCCGTGAAATCATGGAGCTGCTGAGCTTCCTCAACAAGGACGAAGGCATCACCATCATCATGGTGACCCATGACCGGGACATGGCGGAATATGCAGACCGCATCATCATGTTTGTCGATGGCAAGATTGCATCGGATGGCCGCAACAAGGAGGCTGCCTGAATGATCTGGGAGACCATCAAACTCGCTTTGCAGGCAATCTTTCGCAATGCGCTGAGATCATTTCTGACTGTATTGGGGATCGTGATCGGTGTCGCCGCCGTCATTGCGATGGTCACTGTCGGCGGCGGTACCACCGCGCAGGTCACGGCGGATATTGCCAAGCTCGGCAGCAACCTGCTTTTCGTCAGGCCCGGGCAGGGGTTCGGCCCCGGAGGCGCCAGAACCTCAGCAACCGACTTCGATGCTCGCGATGTTGCGGCGTTGCGCCAGCAGATCAATGGCATCAAGGTCATAGCACCGGCATCCACAGCGGCCTCTACCGCCATCTATGGTAACGAGAACTGGAATACGACCATCACCGGGAGTACTAATGAGTACTTCATTGCACAAGACTGGACATTCTCATCCGGGCGCCGGTTTTTCGATGCAGAACTACGATCTGGATTGGCGGTTTGTGTTATCGGTGAAACCGTGCGCGAAAAACTCTTCGGCAAGTCTGATCCAGTTGGCTCCAAGATTCGTCTGAAAAAGGTATCTTGCGAGATCATTGGTTTACTGGCGGCCAAAGGACAGTCCAGCTTTGGCCAGGATCAGGATGATATCGTTGTCATGCCGATCCGTGCCGTACAACGCAGATTTCTTGGCAATCAGGACATTAAGACCATTTTTGTGTCAGTGCATGATGGAATTTCGACGGCAAAAGTCCGCCGGGATGTGACCTTGCTTATGCGTGAGTTGCGCCGCATATCACCGCTTGAAGATGATAATTTCCATGTGCGGGACATGACCGAGATCGCCAACATGATGTCGGGAACAACCCGCATGTTGACAGGTCTGCTGGGTGCGGTTGCTGCTGTCAGTCTGCTGGTGGGCGGTATCGGCATCATGAACATCATGCTGGTGTCAGTGACCGAACGCACCCGCGAAATCGGCATTCGCCTGGCTGTCGGGGCGCAGGAAAACCAGGTGCTGATGCAATTCCTCGTCGAAGCGGTTGTGTTGTCCCTGCTGGGCGGGCTGGTCGGCATTGCGCTTGGCCTGGCGCTTGCCGGGTTTGCGACAAATGTTCTGAAAGTACCGTTCATCTTTGAACCGGACATCGTGATCATTGCCTTTGTATTCTCTGCCGTTGTCGGTGTGGTGTTCGGGTATTTCCCCGCCCGGCGGGCTGCGCGCCTGGACCCGATAGAAGCCCTGCGCCACGAGTAGGTTATTGCGGTCAGCCTGACCGGTCGAATTCATTGCCCCTGTTGGACGTGGACCCAGCCAGCGCACCGCAGGTCAGCCTCATT
>CAYRLR010000402.1:0-3528 GCA_964424975.1 uncultured Anderseniella sp. | reverse complement strand
GTCTCAAGACATTCGCCGAAGTTCCCCAGATATAGAGTTCTACACCCGGGTTGTGTGGTTTTCGCCAGGCGCGAAACAACACCGCTCGCAAACAGGCAAGGATCGCCGGACATGACAAACCAAGTTTCTGCACGCTCGAAGGCTTTGACACAGGCCGGCCTGCCCGCAAAAACCGGGCTCTATGATCCTGTCAATGAACATGATGCCTGCGGCGTTGGCATGATCGCCAACATCAACAACGAAAAGAGCCACCGCGTCATCGCCGACGGCCTGCGCATTCTTGGAAACCTGGAACATCGCGGCGCCGTGGGCGCTGATCCCAAGGCGGGCGACGGCGCCGGCATCCTGCTGCAGATTCCACACGATTTCTTTTCAGCCGAGGCAAAACGGCTCGGCTTCACACTGCCCGACGCCGGCGACTATGGCGTGGGGTTTGTGTTTCTGCCGCGCGATCCTGCCGTGCGTGAGCGCATAGAACAGATTTTCGCCAAGGCGGCCCTGGAAGAAAACCTTGAAGTGCTGGGCTGGCGCGATGTTCCGGTCAATCCGGATGTCCTCGGCACCTCCGTTCGCCCGACCGAGCCGTTCCACCGCCAGGTCTTCGTGGCCCGCGGACCAAGGTTCAAGGACACAGACCCACTCGCTTTTGCCCGCAAGCTGTTCGTCATGCGCAAAGTGGTGTCCAACCGGGTTACATCCATCACCGACACCGACAGTTCCGGCTACTACGTGGTGTCCATGTCACCCGACACGATAGTCTACAAGGGTCTCGTGCTGGGAGTGAACCTGGGCGAGTATTATCTGGACCTGAAGAACCCCAAGGTCACCTCGGCCCTGGCGCTGGTGCATCAGCGGTTCTCTACCAACACCTTCCCGTCCTGGCCACTGGCACATCCCTACCGGATGATCTGCCACAATGGCGAGATCAACACCCTGCGCGGCAACTACAACTGGATGGCAGCGCGCTATGCCACCATGAGTTCCGACATTTTCGGTGCCGACATGGAGAAACTGTGGCCGATCTCCTATGAAGGTCAGTCGGACTCGGCGTGTTTCGACAATGCACTGGAACTGTTGCAGTTTGCCGGTTACCCGATGTCACATGCCATGATGATGCTGATCCCGGAAGCCTGGGCCGGCAATCCGCTGATGGATGAAAACCGCCGCGCCTTCTACGAGTATCACGCAGCCCTGATGGAACCATGGGACGGGCCTGCGGCAATCGCCTTCACCAATGGCCGCCAGATCGGCGCGACGCTGGACCGCAACGGCCTGCGGCCGGCGCGCTACCTGGTTACCAGTGACGGCTTCGTCATGCTCGCCTCCGAAATGGGCGTCCTGGATTTTGCCGAAGAGACCATTACCACCAAGTGGCGTCTGCAGCCTGGCAAAATGCTGCTTATCGACCTGGAAGAAAAGCGCATCATTTCAGATGAAGATCTGAAGAACACGCTGTCGACCAAGTATCCCTATCGCGAATGGCTCGACCGCACGCAGGTGCTGTTGAAGGACATGCCGGTCTCCAAGCCGCGCGCACCGCAAACCAATATCGCCCGGCTCGAGCGCCAGCAGGCATTCGGATCTACCCCGGAAGACCTCACGGTCCTGCTCGCACCAATGGCGCAGACCGGCCAGGAAGCCATCGGCTCGATGGGCACCGACACGCCGCTCTCTGCCCTGTCGTCCAGACCGAAGCTGCTGCATACCTATTTCAAGCAGCTGTTTGCCCAGGTAACCAACCCGCCGATCGATCCGATCCGCGAAGAGCTGGTCATGTCACTGGTGTCGTTTATCGGCCCGCGTCCAAACCTGCTCGACCTGAAGGGCACCTCGCGCCAGAAGCGCCTTGAGGTGCCGCAACCGATCCTGACCAACGAGGATCTGGAAAAAATCCGGGTCATCGGCGACATCAAGGACAATGACTTCCTGACCATCACACTGGACATAACCTATGCAGCCGCCAATGGCGCTGAAGGTATGGACGAGGCACTGCATCATCTGTGCGCGCGCGCTGAAAGTTCGGTGCACGAAGGCCATAACATCATCATCCTGTCCGACCGGATGACTTCACCCGACCAGGTCCCCATTCCGTCACTGCTGGCAACATCGGCCGTGCACCATCACCTGATACGTAACGGGCTGCGCACCTCGGTTGGCCTGGTCATCGAAACCGGCGAAGCCCGCGAAGTCCATCAGTTTGCGACTTTGGCCGGGTTCGGCGCAGAAGCGATCAATCCGTACCTTGCCTTTGAAACCATTGAGGACATGCTGCCGAAGCTGGCTGAGGAAGTCAGCCGGGAAGAGGCCGCAAAGCGCTACATCAAGGCCATCGACAAGGGCCTGCTGAAGGTCATGTCCAAAATGGGCATCTCGACCTACCAGTCCTATTGCGGCGCGCAGATTTTTGATGCCGTCGGACTGAAGCAGGACTTTATCGACAGCTTCTTCACCGGTACATCCACCCAGGTTGAAGGCGTCGGCCTTGCCGAAATTGCGACCGAAACCGTGGCCCGTCACCGGATGGCATTCTCCGATGCGCCGATCTATCGCCACTCCCTCGATGTCGGCGGTGACTATGCGTTCCGCTTCCGCGGTGAATCACATGTCTGGCAACCTGAAGTGGTCGCCGATCTGCAACACGCCGTGCGTGGTAACATTCCCGAAAAGTACCGGGCATTTGCCAGGCAGGTCAATGATCAGGCGACACAACTGATGACCCTTCGCGGCCTGTTCAGGCTGCGGCCTGCCGAAGAAATGGGCCGGCAACCGGTTCCGCTTGAAGAGGTTGAACCGGCTGCAGACATCGTCAGGCGGTTTGCCACCGGGGCAATGTCGTTTGGCTCGATCAGCCGTGAAGCCCATACCACGCTTGCCATGGCAATGAACCGTATCGGCGGCAAGTCGAACACCGGTGAAGGTGGCGAGGAACCCGATCGTTTCATCCCCCTGGCCAATGGCGATTCCATGCGCTCCGCCATCAAGCAGGTGGCATCGGGCCGTTTCGGCGTCACGACCGAATACCTGGTCAATGCAGACATGATCCAGATCAAGATGGCGCAAGGCGCAAAACCCGGTGAAGGCGGCCAGTTGCCCGGCCACAAGGTCGACAAGACAATTGCAGCGGTGCGCTATTCCACCCCCGGTGTCGGCCTGATCTCGCCGCCGCCGCATCACGACATCTATTCGATCGAAGACCTTGCACAGCTCATTTACGACCTGAAGAACGCCAATTCGAAAGCCGACATTTCGGTGAAGCTGGTTTCGGAAGTGGGTGTCGGAACAGTGGCCGCCGGTGTATCCAAGGCCCGTGCCGACCATCTGACCATTTCAGGTTTTGAAGGCGGCACCGGTGCATCGCCGCTCACCTCCATCAAGCATGCCGGGTCGCCGTGGGAAATCGGACTTGCCGAAACCCAGCAGACCCTGGTTCTCAACGAACTGCGCAGCCGCATTGCCGTCCAGGTTGACGGTGGCTTGCGCACCGGCCGCGACGTGATCGTGGGCGCGCTTCTCGGCGCTGACGAATTT
>CAYRLR010000401.1:0-3533 GCA_964424975.1 uncultured Anderseniella sp. | reverse complement strand
CATACGGCGAGCGCCACGGGCGTCCTGGCCTGGTCTCTGCGTATTCGTGACCATGGGGTTCGCGATGGCGATCACCCACTACGTGATTACCCTGAAACATGGGATAGCCATATCGCATCGCACTGTATTTTCCGTCTACTGGGGGGGCGTGCTGGCCTTCTGGGGCCTGACATTCCTCGGCTGGAGGCCACTGATCGGTATCCTGATGTTCGGATTGATTGGCTTGCCGGCGTGGTATGCAAGTTACAGCCAAGTGGCCTGGTTTTCCCAGACCACACGGCGGATCGTCGCTACAGTTCAACAGACTATGCCGGCGCCCTTGCAGACCTACAAACGGGTCATTATCGATGCTCGTGACTTTGAGGGTTTTTATGCCCGGCAAATTGACGGCCTGCCCGTGCGGCCCGGATCAAGCTTTGAGCATTTGAACGAGCATTATCGTTGGGCTGCTGCCCTGTCTGAACAAGGTGCCTCAGGAATATTGCTGTGCACAGGCGTTGAAAAGCGCCGGGACCCGGAACGCTGTGCGCCGTATCTGAAGCTGTCCGACGCCGCCAGTTGCGAGGCTGGTGGGCATCTCATTTGTGTCGCAGGAATAACGGCTGACAATGAGCTGGTTCTTAAATTGATGAAGTTGGGCGAGGACCCACCATTCGGGTGATTTTCAGTAGTGCCGATCGGCAGAGCCTGGATCGAAGAACTGCGAATGGATCAGCTTTTCATCTCTGCATGGGCGGCCGTCATGAAGGCGCGGATGACTTTGCTCTCAAGGCGTTCGCGCAGGCAGATGATGGATTCGTCCATGGTCATGGCACTGTCGGAAATGGGAATTTTCACCAGCCTGGTGTCCTGGCCGAACTCGGCTTCCGAGACCACGCCGACACCGCCGCCGGCGGCCACGATCTCGCGCACCGCTTCACGGCCTTCTGCCTCGATGCTGCCGGTGATCCTGATGCCCTGGCGTTTGGCTTCCTCTTCCAGCTTGGCACGGGTTTTCGAGCCGGTCTCGCGCAACACCAGCGGATGGCGCATCAGTTCCTTGAACGTCGTGGTGCTCAGCTTCGCCAGTGGTCCGCCACGCGCGGTAAACGCGACGATGGGAGACGAATTGAGCCGTATGGTTTCAAACTCCCGGTTGGCGGGGACATCACCGACCACCCCGATATCGGCTTCATAACTCTGCAACCGCTCGATGGCGGTTTCGGTGTTGCCGCCATGTACCGAGATGAACACGCCGGGATTGGCGCGGCGAAACGGGGTCAGCACATGCAGGATGTGATGGGCGGCATCAGCGACGATGTTCAACTGGCCGGTGCGCAGGGTCTGGGTTTCACACAGGTAATCCAGCGCCTGCTGTTCGACCTCGAACAAGCGGTAGGTGATCTCGAGCAGTTTCTTGCCCGCATCGGTCACCCGAATCTGCTTTCTCTGCCGGTCAAACAACCGGATGTCGTATTCAGCCTCCAGTTTGCGAACCTGGTCGGAGATGGCCGGCTGGGTCAGGTGAAGCGCCTCCGCAGCGCGGGAGAACCCGCCGTGAACGGCAACATTGTGAAATGCCCGCAATTGCACATAGCGCATGGCCTCTGCCTTTCAATGTATCGAAAAAACATATGAGTAGATAAAAACTATCGCTTTGAGCTATGGGTTGCAAGAGAGGGAATATAGCGGACGTGACCTGCAGTGCGCGCAGGTGAATGCGCACACCCGGCAACTGCTGCGTCACCACTCGCCATCAACCAGATCTGGCCCGGACCCATTACCGCCATGCAACTCTCGGCATTCCTGCTCAACCTGGCCGCTGCCATTGTTCTGTTGTTGTATTCAACACGCATGGTCCGCACCGGGGTTGAGCGCGCCTTCGGGGCTGAGTTGCGCAATGTGTTCATGGCGTCGCGGCGCAGCACGGTGCTGAACGCACTGGCGGGTGTCCTGGCTGCAGCCGTATTGCAGAGTTCGACCGCTGTCGCATTGCTGGTGTCGGGGTTTGCCGCGACCGGCGTTATGGGGGTGACCGGGTCGCTGGCGGTGTTGCTGGGGGCTGATCTGGGCACCGCGCTGTCGGTGCAGTTTCTCAGCCTCGACATCGCCTGGCTGGTGCCGGTGCTGCTGGTCACGGGCGGATTGCTGTTCCTGAAAGGCTCGGCCCGCGCCGTCAGGCAGATCGGTCGCGTGGTTCTGGGCATTGCCTTTATCCTGCTTTCGCTACGCATGATTGCCGACGCGACCGGGCCGCTGCGGGCCAGCCCCTATCTCGAGGTCGTTGTGCAGTATCTCAGCAACGATCTGTTGACGGCATTTGTCGGCGGTGCGCTGCTGGCCTTCGTGTTTCATTCCAGCGTGGCGGCAATCCTGATGCTGGCGACGTTTTGCGCGCAAGGCGTGTTGCCGCTGGAAGCCGGTCTGCCGCTGGTGCTGGGGGCCAATGTCGGCAGCGGGCTGATTGCCGTCTGGCTGACCCGCAATCTGCACTCCAAGGCGCGCCGAATCGCGCTGGGCAATCTCGGCGTGCGGGTGCTGGGTGCGGTGTCGGTCTTGATGTTGCTGCGTTATGTAACGCTGCCTCTGGATGCCGTGGCCGGTACTGCGGCACGTCAACTGGTGAGTTTTCACCTGCTGTTCAATGCCGCGCTGGTTGTGGTTTTCCTGCCGTTGGTATTGCCGCTGGCCGCGCTGACACGACTGCTGGTTCCGGTGGACGATGAGCTGCCGCAGGGCAGCACAAGGCCTGCCAGTGCGCTTGACCGCAATGTGCTGACCAGCCCGGGGCTGGCGCTGGCTAGCGCCACGCGGGAACTGTTGCGTATGAGTGAACAGATCGAACTGATGCTGTCACCGGTCATGGACCTGTTCGTTACCACCAACGCCAACGCGGCTGCGCGTATTCAGGAGATCGAACACCAGGTCAACGAGGCCCACACCGACATCAAGCTCTACCTGGCGGAACTGAACCAGGGACAGTTGTCGCCGGAGCAGTCCAGGCGCAGCATGGAGCTGACCGGGATCGCCATCAGCCTGGAACGGGTGGGCGACATCATTGCCAAGGATCTGCTGCGCCTGTCGGGCGAAATGCGCAAGAAGAAGCTGACGTTTTCAAGTGAAGGCTGGAATGAGTTGACCCGGCTGCACGCCCGGGTGCTGGCCAACATGCAGTTGTCGCTGAACGTACTGGTGTCGGAAGACGTGGATTCGGCGCGGCAACTGGTCGAGGAGAAGGAATTCATGCGCGCGCTGGAAGAGCAATCCCATGATGCGCACCTGGTACGGCTGGGACAGGGTACCGCGCAAAGCATAGCCACCAGCGACATTCACCTGGAAACACTTCGCGCGCTCAAGGAAATCAATTCGCGATTCATCACCTTTGCCTATCCGATCCTGAAAAGGAGCGGTTTGCTGCTCGACAGCCGGTTGGCGGAGGTCAAACCATGACGCACAGAAAAAACTATGTGTCGATCTGAAATATCGATTTCTCAAATACAACGAGACTGCCTAAATTTGCGACAAATGTTTCTGGCGTGGGCAATTTGCGAAAG
>CAYRLR010000400.1:1462-3538 GCA_964424975.1 uncultured Anderseniella sp. | reverse complement strand
TGCCCAGCCAGGCGCGCCCCAACAGGAAGCCAGCCAGGGGGCCAAGCCCCTGCACCAGAGTCCCCGTGCAGAAAGCGACACCAATCAGCACGACGAGGGCGACCTTCTCGGTGCCTGTGGCACGCCACGCGGCCAGCGCCAGAAACGCCAGAAACAGCGCGGCACCGGCGGCACCGGTCTCGACCGCAAGCACCAGGTACTGGCCATTCCCATCGCGCCGGACCCGATCCTGGGTGGGTTTCGGAAGATCTGCTTCAATGCGGGCTCGCCGCACACTCTCGCGGTAGGTTCCCGGGCCAAAGCCCAGGGGGCGGGTGGGTAAGGCTCTCGCTGCGGCAGCATGCTCCACCGTGAGCCGCTTGGGTTGCATGCCCTCAGCCGACCGCACAGAAGGACGCACCCAATCCAGGCAGGACGGGCCGTCACGCAACCCAACCACAAGCCCAACCATGCCAATCGCGGCAAAGCGAATCAACCACTCGCGTTCCTGCACGGTTGAGCTGATGACCAGAAGCGTGGCAATCGCCGCGAGGAAGACCAGAAACGGCAGCGGATACACCGTCCAGGCCGCCAGGGCGATCAGGGCCAGACGCCGCCGGTAGCAGCGGCGCCAGACCAGCGCAAATGGCAGCGTCAGGCAGATCACTACGCAGTATTGGAGATGGCTGCGCTGCAGCCCGACAACCAGTTCCTCGGCGAGACTCGGGCCGCTGCCGCCCTCGGCATAGGGCGCCCCATGCAGCAGAGCGACCAGTCCCGTAGCCGTCTCCGGCCAGAAGCTCTGCCAGAGCCCCACCGCAAGACTGACCAGGAAACCGACAGCCATCAGGCCGCCAAACCGCTGCCAGGCCTTCTTGCCGACTCCCCTGCCCGCACACCAACCACCGGCGAGCAGGCACGTCCACTGCAACCATTCCCGAAGCGCTCCCGGCGGAGTTTGCCGAAGAACTGGCGCAGTTGCAGAACGAGGCACCGGCCATGGGCTGGCCATTCGTGCGCCGTCGCATGGCGGCGGAACTGGGCGCGGACTGGCAGGACAAGTTCAAATCGTTCGAGCGCGAAGCAACCGCTGCCGCTTCGCTCGGCCAGGTGCATCGGGCAGTTTCGCATGCCGGTGAGGTGCTGGCCTGCAAACTGCAGTACCCTGACATGGCCTCAGCTGTTGAAGCTGACCTGTCGCAATTGAAAATGCTGTTTGCGCTGCACCGGCAGATCAGCAAGGCGATTGACACGACCGAGATCGCCGGCGAGATCGGCGCCCGGCTGCGCGAAGAGCTGGATTATGTGCGTGAAGCGGCTCACATGCGGTTGTACAAGGCGGTGCTGGCCGACCGACCCGACATCCATATCCCCGAATTGCACGAGGACCTGTCAACCGCTCGCCTGATCACCATGCAGTGGCTTGAGGGCCGCAAACTGCTTGAATTCAAGGATGCCACACAGGACGTGCGCAATCTGCTGTGCCGCAACATGTTTGATGCATGGTGGCGGCCGTTTACCAGTCACGGGGTCATCCATGGCGACCCGCATCTTGGAAACTACACTGCGTGGTCTGACGACAAGGGTGTACCGCAAGGTCTGAACTTGCTGGATTTCGGCTGTGTGCGTGTGTTTCCGCCATCGTTCGTACAAGGCGTGGTGGAGCTTTACCGCGGCTTGCAGGCCGATGATCGCGACCGGATCGTATCGGCATATGACATATGGGGCTTCAAGGGTCTCAATAATGAACTGATCGATATTTTGAACGTGTGGGCGCGGTTCATCTACGGACCGCTGCTGACAGACAAGGTCATGTCGATTTCAGACGGATCGGGATCGGCGGCCCAGTATGGCCGGCAACAGGCTTTCGCAGTGCACACGCAGCTGAAGGAAAAGGGCCCGGTGAGAGTGCCGAGCGAATTCGTGTTCATGGATCGTGCCGCCATCGGGCTCGGGTCGGTATTCATTCACTTGCGTGCGGAAATGAATTTCCACCAATTGTTCGAGACTGCACTGCAGTCGCATGAACTGCGCTCGGTGGGCGAACGGCAGGCCAAGGCTTTGCAGGCCGCCGGCGTTGCGCCCGCAATCGAGGCT
>CAYRLR010000400.1:0-1362 GCA_964424975.1 uncultured Anderseniella sp. | reverse complement strand
TGAACCATGTCTGGTGCGAGCTTGACGACAGGTCAAAGGTGCGGCGTTTAAACCAGTGGAAATGCGGCCCGTGCTATTGCAAGTTGATTTTTCAGGATGTCTGCCGGTATTGTGGCGGTTCGCTCTTCGCAAATGTTCAATTTCAGTTTCTCAGGGGCTTTTTAAATGTCTGGACACGACCGTTTCACTGCGGAAATTCTTGATCCTGCCGGTTCAACCGATCACGCGGCAACCTACAATGCTTTTGTAAAGTATGCCGTGGCTCTTTCCATTGCCTGCTTCATCATTCTTACGTCCTTGTGCCTGTTTGCATTCGGTCCGACGGGCTCGATATTCTACGGCTTTGGCGGATTGATTGTCGGGTTGATTGCCTTGATCATCGACCTTCGGATCGGATCCGGCAACTGGCTGCTTTCCGGCGGCGTTGCGGTGTTGTTTGCCCTGTTCGCGGCAATGCTGGTTTCCTGAAAAGCCCTCACCGCACCCCTGCGCACCGCGCGGCAGGTTGATTGGAGTAGCCCATGAAAATAGCTGTCCCCTCAGAGTCGGCAGGCGAAAGCCGTGTTGCAATATCTCCTGATGCTGTAAAAGCCTATGTGAAGAAGGGCCTCACCGTGTGCGTCGAGAGCGGCGCAGGCGCCGGTTCCTTCATGTCGGATGACGCATACAAGGCGGCAGGCGCAACGATTGCCAAAGGTGCCGCTGTTCTCAAGGGTGCCGATATCGTACTGGCCGTGCGCCGGTTGTCTGACGCCGGCATCAAAGCGCTCAAGAAGGGGGCCATTGTTGCCGCCCAGCTTGACCCGCATGGTGACCGTGCAAATCTTGATGCCATGGCAAAGCAGGGCGTTTCGGCATTTGCCATGGAACTGGTGCCGCGCATTACCCGCGCACAATCAATGGATGTGTTGTCCTCACAGGCAAACCTTGCCGGATACAAGGCGGTGATCGATGCCGCTGCCCAGTTCAGCCGCGCCTTTCCGATGATGATGACTGCGGCAGGCACGGTTCCTGCGGCACGTGTGTTCATCATGGGAGCCGGCGTGGCAGGGCTTCAGGCCATTGCGACGGCGCGGCGTCTCGGTGCCGTTGTGTCGGCCACGGACGTCAGGGCTGCTGCAGGCGAGCAGGTCGCCTCTCTTGGCGCAAAGTTCGTGTTCGTTGAGGGCATGGCAGACGCAGCGACCGAAGGCGGTTATGCCAAGGAGCTGTCTGCCGAAGACAAGAAGAAACAGGCCGAACTGGTCGCAAATCACATCAAGGGCCAGGACATCGTCATTACAACGGCGCTGATTCCCGGCCGGCCAGCCCCGGTTCTGGTGACCAAGGACATGGTCGAGAGCATGAAAGCCGGATCAATCA
>CAYRLR010000399.1:0-3543 GCA_964424975.1 uncultured Anderseniella sp. | reverse complement strand
GTTGGCGTCGAACAATCCCGGCTAGATCAGGATGGATTTTGGTTGAATCAACCAAAATTCATAAACCTGATCGCTTCCAAAGTGTTAGAGCGAATTTTTGGGTTCAATTGAACCCACGTTGCTCTAATCTGCGCCGAGCATCGAGAGGCTGGCAGCCTCGTCATCAGAAAACACGGCACGCCCGTTTTCCAGGCGGATGCGGCCTTCGGCCAGCGCATTCAACACCGACGGGTACAACCGGTGTTCCACGGGCAGCACCCGCGCTGCCAGCGCATCTGCATCGTCACCCGGCATGACCTTGATGACGCCTTGTGCGATAATTGCCCCGGCATCCAGTTCGGCAGATACAAAATGCACCGAGCAGCCGTGAACCCGAACGCCTGCCTGCAAAGCCTGCTCATGTGTATCAACGCCTTTGAACAGCGGCAGCAGGGAAGGGTGGATGTTGATGATACGGCCTTCCCATTTGGCGATGAACCCGCCCGTCATGATGCGCATGAATCCGGCGCACACCACCATGTCGACCCTGTTGGCCAGCAACGCGTCATGCATGGCTGTATCCAGCGCATCGCGTGTGCCCAGCGTCTTGTGATCCAGCGCAACGGTTGTAATACCGGCCTGGCGTGCTGTTTGCAGACCCGCTGCGTCCGGTCGGTTTGAAATCACGCAGGCAATCTCGTAAGTGCAGGTTTCCGCCCTGGCGGCCTCGATCAGCGCGGCCATGTTGGAACCGCGGCCCGAGATCAGTATGCCAACCTGCTTGCGGGCCATGTCAGCCATGGTCTGCAAATGACAGGGTGCCGGCGAACTTTACCTTTGCCTGCCGGCCGGTGCGATCTGCAATTTCACCCAATCGCACAACCTGTTCGCCGGCTGCGGCGAGCGTCAGGATAACATCGTCGGCCCTGGCCTCGCTGACCACGACAATCATGCCGACGCCGCAATTGAATGTGCGCAGCATTTCTTTCCGGCTTATGCCGCCCTGGTCGGCCAGCCATCCGAAAACCGCCGGCGCGCTGACACTGGCCAGGTTGATGTGGGCAGCACAATCGTCCGGCAACACACGGGGAATGTTTTCCGTGAAGCCGCCCCCGGTAATGTGCGCCAGTGCCTTGATTCCGCTGTGCGCCTGCAGGGCCGCCAACATGGATTTTACATAAATCCGGGTCGGGGCAAGCAGTGCTTCACCCAGTGTCTGCGAACTGTCGAACGGTGCGGTTTCCGTGTAGCTGGCACCGCTGACCTCAACAATCTTGCGGATCAGCGAATAGCCGTTCGAGTGCGGTCCTGATGACGCCAGGCCAAGGATGACATCTCCGGCACCGACATTCTTCTTCGGCAATATTTTACGTCTTTCGACCGCGCCCACCGCAAAACCGGCAAGGTCGTAATCATCGCCATGATACATGCCAGGCATCTCAGCTGTCTCGCCGCCGATCAGCGCGCAGCCTGCCTGGCGGCAGCCTTCGGCAATGCCGGCAACGACATCACGCGCAATGGAGACATCGAGTTTGCCGGTGGCATAATAGTCCAGGAAGAACAGCGGCTCGGCACCTTGCACAATCAGGTCGTTGACGGACATCGCCACAAGGTCGATGCCGACGCCCGAATGAATGCCGCTTTCAATTGCCACCCGCAATTTTGTGCCGACGCCGTCATTTGCCGCGACCAGAACCGGGTCCTTGAACCCACAGGCCTTCAGATCAAACAGGCCGCCAAATCCGCCCAGCGACGGGTTTGACCCCTTGCGCTTTGTCGATGCTGCCAATGGCTTGATGGCATCGACCAGCGAATTGCCTGCCGCGATACTGACGCCTGCATCACTGTAGGTTAGTCCGTTGTGCTTATTTGTCATGTTCGGGCCTGCACACTACGCTTGAATTTTATATCCACCACTGCCATTGACTGTTGTGCCGGTTGACACTGGCATGACGGCCACCCTTATTGGGTGATTGAGTGGGATAGTTGCAAGGAAAATCGCCGGGTAATGAAGTCATTTATCCACCACGCATTTAACAAGCGCGGCAGGTCCCATGCCGGGATTTCCGTCAATGGACGGACCGGCCTGCCTGGCCGGCTGCAGCAAGGTTGCGTCGAAACCACCACCGCATTGCGGTTTGTGATCGCCTGCGCGTGGATGATTGCGGTTGCCTGCATGGTCGCCTCATTGCCTGCGTCCGCAGCCGAAAATCCATTATACACGATAACCGGTGTTGAAGTGGATGTGCGCGCAGACACCGCGGCTGAAGCGAAAAAGCAGGCTATCACCGAAGCGAATGTCAAGGCATTTGCCCTGTTTGCGCGCCGGGTTGGCGGTGATGTCATTGCAGACAAATTGTCGGATATTCCGTCCAAGCGCATTGATGCGATGCTGGACAGCCTGTCGATTGAAGAAGAAAGCACCGGCCCGCGACGCTATATCGGCAAGCTGACTGTGCGGTTCCTGCCTGATAAAATGCGCAAGATGATGGCCGAACTGGGCGTCGGGTACAGTGAGAAGCTGGCAGGCAAGACGGTTGTCGTGCCGGTATGGCGAACCCCGGAAGGTGTGGTGGTATGGGAAGACAATCCCTGGCGTACTGCATGGCTGTCGCTACAGGCAGAGAATTCTCCCGTTCCCCTGATCGTACCGCTGGGTGATCTGGCAGACACCGACACCCTGACGGCAGAGCTTGCCGCCAACCGGGATCAGGCATCGCTGGAAGCAATCAGATTACGCTACGAGGCAGATGCCATTGTGGTCGCGGAAGCCTCAGCCGTCGGCGAGGATACGGTTCAGGCGAACATGAGCGGAACCAGCGCCATCGGCAAACTTGAATTTGACAAGGCCTATAGTGCCGAAAACGGTGGTGGTATTGACCAGGCCGCAAGGATCGCGGCTCTGCGGTTTCATCAGGTTATGCTGTTGCGCTGGAAAAAGGAAAACGAAGCAGCGCCAGTCACGCAAAGCCTTCCGATTGCGACCCTACCGGTGGCTGTTGCGTTTTTCACGAACGAGGAGTGGGCGGCATTGCGATCCCGAATTTTGGCAACGCCGGGGATAGCAGGGGTGGATATTTCGACCATTTCGCAAGGCGGGGCCATCGTGCAATTGTCCTATGTCACCGGTTTTGAACAAATGCGCCAGTCACTTTGGTCGGCAGGCCTGGCATTGCAGAATGTAGGTGGGACATGGGTACTGCAAGCAGGTTGATGCACGCTGTCCAATCGCCGGTGTGTCTGCCATGACACTTCCGAATTTCATTACCATCGGCCGCTTGTTTCTGGTGCCGGTGATTGTCTGGCTGCTGTATCAGTCGCTGTATCCGGCTGCTTTCTTTGTGTTCGTACTGGCGGGCATTTCTGATGCCGTGGATGGATTTCTGGCCAAGCAGTTTGATCTGGGGTCCGAACTTGGTGCGTATCTGGACCCGATTGCCGACAAGGCCCTTCTGGTTTCGATTTACGTTGTGCTCGGCATCATCGAACACCTTCCGGGCTGGATCGTGATTATCGTGGTCAGCAGGGACGTGGCCATTGTCGGCGCGGTAATCCTGTCCTGGC
>CAYRLR010000398.1:0-3568 GCA_964424975.1 uncultured Anderseniella sp. | reverse complement strand
CATATCCGGCCTGTCTGGCCAGGTACTCATCAACCTGGCGTTGAGGCACAGCGGTTTCGAAACGAGGTTCAAAAATCCGGTCGCCAAGATCATCAAGCAAGGGTCCTGCAGGTGGTCCCATCAGCCAGACCTGGTCATCGCTGATTCGAATGCACACATAGATGATGCCGGCATCCAGGGCACCTTTGCGAACAATTACACATGGCAGCGCCTCGAGATCACAGCGCCTGCGATAGGCGGCAACCCAGATGTCCGACTTCAACGACATGCGGCACAACTTCGCGGCATAGCGGTTGCTTCAGCGTAATTCAAAACTGGCCTGCTCGTTGGTACCCAGAAGTTCCTGCACCAGCATGTCCGACACCTCTCCGGTGATCGGCCAGCTGCGGTCTGCTTCAAATGTGCGAATGGCGACCTTGGTCTGTTCGCCCAGCCGACCATCAATCTCGCCGGGAGAGTAACCCAGTTTGGCCAGCGCTGATTGCACCTGATGCAATGCGATACTGGTATTGCCGGCATCATCCAGCCGGCGCGCAAGCTGAATGTGATCCAGCACCGGGCGGGTCACGGCACCGGTTACAGCCAGGCCATTGAGAGCCTGGTACTTGCGCACGGCATCGCGCGTGTCGGCACCGGCCAGTCCATCCACCACACCCGCGTATAGTCCGAGCGCGGCCAGTTCACGTTGCGCCAGGAGCACAAGCGACGGTTCCGGAGTGGCATCCGGAGGTGCCGGGACCGCAAATTCGGCAGACCTGCCGGTTTGCAGTATGAGTTGTGCCAGAGGGTCGGCGGCGTCTGGCATCGAAGAAGGGGACTTGACCCGTACATTCACCCTTGCCGACGGAAATGCGCTCACACTGCGGCCAGCGGGAGCTTCATTTGAGATTTCTTCAATAACCGGGGCCGGCGCAGCAGCGGTGCGCTCGAACACGGGATGCTCACCCGACATTAAATTCATCCATATCGATCCTGCCAGAACAGCGGCCAAACCAGCTCCAACGATCATGACGCCAAGGCGCGGTTCGCGCATTTCGCCGGTATCGTCGTAATCCTGGTTCATCGGTCCTCCTGTCATGGGATTGCAGTTGCGATCGGGTCGGATTTCCATTGATGCCACAACAGGGTTAACACAGCCTTGCCTGAGATCAATAAATCCGGGTCGGGGTAACACAAAAAAACGCCAAAAACTGCTGCCTTTCGGGCCCGCGCCGCCAGCTTGGTTAAGATTTGGATCCATTTTGTCTAAAATACGATTCAAATCCTGTTTACGTATTTCAGCTCGATGAAACAGGAAACAGCCATTGTTGCCCCATGAATATTTGGATCAACCGAATGTCATGGGGAAGAAGATGGGGATTACAAGAATTTTGATAGTGGGACTGGCTGCGTTGATACTCGCACCCATGCCGCCAGAAAACCAAACTGCAACTGCGAACGGGGAAACCGTGGCGGAACTGCAAACACACCAACTGGTGTCTGTGGCGATCGGCACCTTCACGGATGTCAGTTCGTTTTGCGAACGCCAGGCATTGACCTGCAAGGCCATGGGCGATGTTGCCGATATTGCACAAGCCAAAGTCCGCTATTCAATCCGGCTGGCCTATGAATGGGCCAATGGTACAGAGTCGGCCGGGCACCCCGTGTCAAATGATGCGCTGCCGGTTTCAGACACCAGGAACAAACTGAACTCGACGTCGGTCCCCGATGCACCTGGAGGGCAGGATATATCGGATCTTCTGCGCTCATCATCACTCGACCTTCTGGTCACCGGCTCAACCCGGCAAATCGCTGAAGCTGACAGCGGCACCAACACACTGCGCATTGAAGATCTCCTGCCGGACTGGCGAGGGCCTGAGCCGACCCGGCAAAGCTAGCCGTTTACAGATTCCAGCGATCCCATGTTGTTCCAGGCGTGCACGACCAACCCGCTCAAGGGTCGGCTTCGAAGCGCCGCAGACAAACTACCCCACCCGGCAAAACAACCGGGCTACTCGGCCGCAAAGCGCACCTGCCCTTAAGTGCTTTGCGGCCTTTTTCTTTCGGCCTCACCTGCAAAGCCTGATATCCAAAGCGCATACTGGCGCAAACTCGACCGGTCTGCGGACCTGCGATCGTGTGGCGGCTTGTCATCACCGGGCTGACCGGTTATCGAATGGTCACGCGACTGAATTTTTCCGGCTTCAGGGAGCCCTGTGCATTGAGCGATCCAAGTTTCGACCAGCTACTTGATGATTTCGAGTTCCTCGACGATTGGGAGGAGCGTTACAAATACGTGATTGAGCTTGGCCGCGCTCTGGATCCGCTTGAAGACGAAGCCCGCATAGCTGCCAACAAGGTGCAAGGCTGCGCCAGCCAGGTCTGGCTAGTGTCTGAAGCAGACAGTTCCGGTGCAAGTCCGGTCCTGACGTTTCGCGGCGACAGCGACGCGCTGATCGTCAAGGGACTGATTGCCATTCTGCACATCCTGCTGTCAGGCAGGCCGCCACGCGACATCCTCGAGACCGACGTACAGGCTGCGCTGGGAAAACTGGGCCTGCATGAAGCGCTCACACCGCAGCGCTCCAACGGGCTGGCTGCCATGATTTCCCGACTGAAAGCCGACGCTGCGGCGCTGGCTGCCTAAAGCGGCACTTCAGAGCGCCAACAGTGAATCCGGATCGCCCTGATCGCACTGCGACAGGTCAATCTGCAGATCTGCTGCGGGAATGCAGACATCGAACCCCAGTAATTGTCTGATCGATCCGTCACTCGCTGCAAACGGCAACCGTAACCAGAACTGGACCAGGTGATCCTTGGTTATGCGCGGTGACTTTATCGCACCCTGCATCGGCAAACCGGTCTCGACCACGGACGCACAGGCGCGCTGCCAGTAGCCGGCGCTGGACATGCGTTCAAGCTCGCTGACGTGAAGTCCGGTAATCTCGCGGTCAAACACGTCACGCAGATGTGTGCCGGCGAGGCGGATGCGAAACCGGCCGGTCGGCTCTACATCAATCAGGCTGATGTGCGGAAGCAGTTGCGGAATTGCGACTGGCGTGAACGCGGCGCGTTGCGGCACAGCCCCATCGATACTGCACGAAGACCAGTAGTCAAACAGGTCACGCTGCTTGGAAACCACCAATTGCGCCCGAAAGGCTTCAAAATCGCCGACCACGTTCAATCCTGCCTTCAAAGCCATAGCCTGCCTCGCAAAAAAATACCCGGCTCTGCGGATAATGACGTGCGACTACAAATGCTGGCAGCCCGGAGCCTGTTGACCCTTGGCAGATACTGGCAAGCACGCGACTGATCCGCAAGAGACCCGATCGCGATCGATGATGATTTCCTGCAGTTATTGTGATCAGGACACCATGCGTTTGAGCAAACGCATGGTGTCCCGAAACTTCAGGAACAGTAGCAGCCAAGCTCGTCAAACGGCCAGGTCAACAAACACAGACCTGATCGCTTTCAAACTGCTAGAGCAACATGGGTTCAACTGAACCCCAGTTGCTCTAGGCCCGCTTGCGGCGCCCCTGGCCCAGGCCGATCTTCTTGGCCAGCTTGGAGCGTTCTGCCGCATAGTTCG
>CAYRLR010000397.1:0-3572 GCA_964424975.1 uncultured Anderseniella sp. | reverse complement strand
GCTCCGCGGGGGCGGGCCTGACCGGCCCGAGACCCGTCGGGTCTAGTTCCAGAATATGCCAAAAACGGGTGTGAAGTGCTCTCCCCGAGGCACGTGAGAGCCGAGGCAAGGCCGACTGGCCGCCGCGCGAAGCGCGCCCTTGCGGAGCGCAGCCCAAGGCTGCTTGCGTGAGCGGAATAAACCCTTACGCCGCCCTGGCGCGTGATTTGGCGTATTCCAGCAGGGCGTTGTCGGCCACCGGTTCGATGGGCGTGAAATCGCGATGCGCGATCCAGTCTTCGCGCTTGAATTGGGTGATGTGGTTGGAGACCGCGTTCAGTGTCAGGTAGACGATCTTGCGGGGGTAGGGCGTGATGTTGGGCGGGCTGGCGTGCACCAGGTTGCCGTGGAACATCATGACGGAACCGGCAGGACCGGTGGGCGCGATGATGCCGCCGGCAGCGGCAAGCTCGGTCACCGTGTCGTTGTCCAGCGTCCACAGGGGATAGGACGTGGTGGTGGTGTCGTGCGAGGCATCAAGCGTGCCGGCCCGGTGGCTTTTGGGGATGAACATCAACGGCCCGTTGACCGGCATCACCTCGTCCAGGAACACGGCAATGTTCATGGCCCTTGGTTCCGGCATGCCGTCGTCGCGCGCCCAGGTGCCATAGTCCTGGTGCCATTGCCAGACCGCGCCGTCAAACGGCGCCTTGGCGTTGATCTTGTACTGATGCATGTAGACCTGTTCGCCGAACAACTGGCTGACCGGGTCGATGAGGCGCGGGTGCGAGCCCAAGAGGCGGAAAGCCTCATTGTAGGTGTGGGCGGCAAAGGCGGTGCGCGGCGCGCCGGTGTCTTCACGCCAGACTTCCTTGCGGTCGGATTTGTAAATCTCCTCGGCCTCGTCGCGCAGCACCTGGATTTCGTCTTCGGAAAAGCACGACGGCGTAAACAGATATCCAAGCTCGTCAAACTCTGCCAGTTGTTGTTCGGTCAGCTTCACCGGGCGTCCTCCATTGCGTGTGTCATTTATCTGCCAGCATGGAAGAATGTGGACCGCCTGTCTACTGCCCGACCGGACCTGATGGCCGACCGGGCAGGTCGCAGGTGTAATGGTGCGAGCCTACGCAGCCCTGCTGCTGCTGCAGGTGTGACCGCATTTGGCGATGACCTCGCCAACGTGGCGATGATCGGTGCCGCAGCACCCGCCGAGTACAGTGAAGTTGGGGTACCTGGCAGTCAGCGCGGCATGCAGTGCGCCGAACTCTTCGGGATCACCATCATCAAGCTCGGTGCACGCACCAAGTTCGGCATGCGACATGCGCGAGGCATTGGCCCGCACTCCTTTCAGACGCTCCATCCATACTGCGCCGGGCTCCAGGATATCGGCAAAGTGGTCGGGATGCGCGCAGTTGATCATGTAATAGGCAGGCGCGGCTCCGGTTGCCGCATCCACGGCGATAATGGCGTCTTTCAGGCTTTGTCCGGTCGGCAGCTTGCCGTCGGTTTCCAGCGTGAAGGAAATCACCGATGGAATGCCCGCCTGCCTGGCGGCGAGCGCAATACCGGCGGCTTCTTCCATGTTGGTCATGGTCATGGCAGTGACGATGTCGGCTGCGGTTTCGGCATAGGTGTTGATTTGCGTGGCATGATAGTCGCGGGCTGCCTCGATCGTCATGGCGGTGTTGGCCTGATAGCCGTCACCGCGCGGACCGATGCATCCTGACAGGACCATGGGGGTGTCGTGCGTCTCCAGTTGGTCGCGCACGTCCTCCATCAGCCGGATGGACTCGCGGTTCACCGCAGCCAGGTGCTCGGCATTGTGGCCTAGTTCGGCGCCCCAGTCGGCATTGGCACGCCAGCCGACGCTTTCAAGAATGAAACCGGCATTGGCGTTCGCGGCGATGTCGGCATACTGGCGGTAATAGTCACGCAGGCGGGCTCGCCCAGAGGTTTCCGCAAGCAGCGGGTAGGATGCAAAGCAGGGCAGGTCGATGCCGTCGATGAAAACCAGGGTGGTTTCAAGTCCGCCGTCGAGAAGGAACGGCCTGCCTTTTCCCATGGGCAGGTTGTGGCGGTATTTTGCCATGATGTAGTCTCCGTGTCATGATCGTGTTTGAGTTGCGCCGGACGATGTCTGGCGGTCGGTCGAGATGATGTGAGGAAACGCACATTGGCGATAGACAACTCTTGGTACAGCTTGTGCGAATTATTTTAATTGCCATGAAACAACGACTTACGGATGCTGTTTGTGAAAATGAGTCAAACCGGGCGGTTGAAAGGACAATGCAACTGTACCTTTGGTCCAGTCAGAACAGAGATTTGCGACAATGCAGGAAGTACGCACGGGAAAACGTGAACAAATACTCGATGTGGCGGGCGTCAACATCATCGAGAAGGGCTTTGCTGCCACCTCGATTGAGGAAATCGTTGTGGCAGTCGGCATCACCAAGAGTGGGTTCTTCTACCATTTTTCCGACAAGAACGAACTCGCCAAGGCGCTGCTGCAACGCTATGTGGACATGGAAGAAACCATTTTTCGCGACATTGAAGCGCGTGCTTATGAACTGAACGAGGATCCGCTGCACGGTTTCCTGATCAGCCTCAAGCTGCTGGCGGAACTGCTGGAAGACCTGCCCAACGGACACCCCGGCTGCCTGATCGCGTCCTACTGCTACCAGTCACAGTTGTTCAGTGCTGATATTCGCGATCTCAACGCCAAGGCATTGCAGGCATGGCGAGGGCGTTTTCTGCGGCAACTGGAAAACATCGCCGAAATCTATCCGCCGCGTATGGACGTCGATCTTGCTGACGTGGCCGACATGGTAAGTGCGATTGCCGATGGCGCCATCATCTTGTCACGCGTGATGCATGACAAGAACATACTTCCGCGCCAGGTGATGCTGTACCGCGAGTTCATCAAGGCGTTGTTCATCGGCACGTGACAGCTTGCCGGGGCGCGACTCCACATCACGATTTGTCACCCTGACAAGACCGGCATTGCCTGACGCCACGTTATATGTCAGCAAAGCTGACCTATCAGCAGCAGTACGAGAGGCATCGATCAATGCAGTTTTCATTTCATACGCTTGATGTATTCACCACCGAGATGTTTACCGGCAATCCGCTGGCCGTGGTGCTGGATGCCCAGTCGCTGGATGATGCGCAGATGCAGAAAATTGCAGCCGAGTTCAACCTGTCGGAGACCGTGTTCGTGCTGCCGCCGGATGATGAGGCAAACACGGCCAAGCTGCGTATATTCACCCCGGCGCGTGAACTGTCGTTCGCCGGCCACCCGACGGTTGGCACGGCAATATTGCTGGCCGACCTGTTCGGCATCAAGGACGAGGTCAGGCTGGAAGAAGGCGTCGGCCTGGTGCCGGTGACGCTGGCTGCCCGTGAACAGGGCATGCATGCACAATTTTCCGCTGCAGTGATGCCCGAGCCATGGACCAATGTGCCCTCGGACAAGAAAATTGCCAGGGCACTGTCACTGAAGGACCATCAGCTGGGGTGCGGCACGCATCGTGCCAGCGTGTTCAATCCCGGCAATCATCCGGTGCTGTATGTACCACTGAAAGACCGGGCCACGC
>CAYRLR010000396.1:0-3586 GCA_964424975.1 uncultured Anderseniella sp. | reverse complement strand
GAAACGGAGTGAGCGTATTGCTGAAGGACAGATACGACAATCCGATTTCAACCTCATCCGCCCAAGCCAGGGATCTCTATGTAGCAGCCGTCGACAAGCTGCTCGAAGGCGCGCCGTGCATAACGGACGCGTTCGAGGCCGTTGTGGCGGAAGATCCTAACTTTGCACTTGGGCATGCCGGGCTGGCGCGGGCGCATCAGGCGACCGGGAATGTTGCAAAAGCCCGTGAGGTCATCGCCAAGGCCCGCGAACTTGCCACCGACATCACCGAGCGCGAGGCAGGCCACATCAACGTCTTCGACCTGCTGGCCAACGGCAAGACCAAGGACGGGTTTGCCGCCGTGGTTGACCACGTCACCGCCAATCCTCGCGATGCCATGATCGCGCAGACCAGCACCAGTATCTTCGGGCTGATCGGGTTTTCCGGCCTGCCGGGGCGCGAGGCGGAGATGCTGGCCTTCACCAGCGCCCTGCAACCGCATTACGCAGATGACTGGTGGTATTTGAGCCAGTACGCCTTTGCACTTTGTGAAACCGGCCAGGTGGACAAGGCGGCGTCGGTCATCGACCGCTCCATGGCGATCAATCCGCGCAATGCTCATGGCGCCCATGTGCGCTCGCACATTGATTATGAGGCTGGTGAAACGCAGGCCGGCGTGTCTTACCTCAACGACTGGCTGAAAAACTATGACCGCTCAGCTGTCATGCACGGTCATTTGTCCTGGCACGTGGCGCTGTGGGCGCTGCAACTGGGCGACACGGACCAGATGTGGCAGCGGGTCGACGCCGACGTCAAACCGGGCGCGGCGCTGGGCATGCCGATCAACATCCTGTCGGATACCGCATCCATCCTGTACCGGGCGGAACTGGCAGGCGTGGCAGTGCCGAAGGAAAAATGGCGCGAGGTGAGTGCCTATGCCAGCAAGTTCTTCCCCAATCCGGGCCTGAGCTTCATCGACTATCACGCCGCCCTGGCCCATGCCATGGCAGGTGACGGCGATGCATTGGCTAACATCATCACAAATCCCAAGGGCCCTGCCGGCGATCTGGTGCGCGACGTAGCCGAAGCCTTCGGCGCCATTGCCGGCCAGGACTGGCTCAAGGCGGAACGCCTGTTAACCTGTTGCATGGCCGACGACGCCCGCCTCGGCGGCAGCCGCGCGCAACGCGACCTGCTGGAGTTTTCGCTGCTGGAGTGCCTGCTCAAGCAGGGCAAGGCAGAAGAAGCCCGCCGCCTCATAGCCCTGCGCCGCCCGGTGCTGGCGGAGGCCGGTTTGGTGCGGGGGTTGTGATCTGGTCTAGAGACCTACGAAAACTTCGCCGCCATCTACTCTAACGGGATAGGTGGACAGGTCCTCACATACCGGCGCGGAGAGCGCCTTGCCGGAAGGAATGTCAAAGCGTCCACCATGCAGAGGGCACTCGATCACCGTACCAATCACGGTGCCATCCTCAAGCGTCTGTGCCTCGTGGGTACACATGCCGTCTGTCGCGAAGTAGCCCTTCGGCGTTCGGTAGACAGCATATGACCTGCCATCATATTCGAATCCGATGACGTCTTCGGGATAGAGTTCGGTTTCATCACATACGCGATGCCAGTTCACTACCATTCACATACTCCTCGATGCGATCCGCTCAAAACCACCTTCGGCGATCATGTGCGGCGCCTGGCGAATGGTGGCAGCTTTGGTATGGCGACCCCTTGATCTGCGCCAAACGACTGAGAGCACTTCCAGGTTGGTTCGCCAGAAGCCGGGATCAGCCTCGGGAACCTGCTCCCTGATCGTCTCCTGCAATTTCGGCAGCGCGTAAAACGGCACCTGCGGGAAAAGATGATGCTCGACATGGTTGTTCATGTGAGCATACAGAAACGATGCAGGCCACACCGTGCGGAACGACCGAGTGCTCTCCAGTATCGACGGGGAGTTCTCCTGCATCTCCACATGCTGGATCAAGGTGAACATCAGCATGACCGGTGTGCCGAGGATACGCGGCAGGATCAGGAACCAGAACAACCAGGTCTGGCCTGCCAGGGCGAGCCCAAGTATTGTCGCCCCGATTACCATGAAGATGCGGGCATTGCGGACAAGCTTCGGCATTTCCCGGGTCGGTGTAGACAACCTCACCCACTCGGACGGCCGTCCGATGGCCATGCTGAACAGCGTATAGAATTGAAACCGCCAGGTGCTGATGCTGGACATTTCCAGCAGCCATCCGCTGAAATCCATCGGCGTATCGAATGGCATTTGTGCATCCTTGCCGACATGCCATGTGTGGGTGTGGTGATTGGTGTGGGTATAGCGGCGATGCAGCGGTTCCTCGAAATAGATCAGGGAGGTAACCCACAGCACGACCTCATTGAGCCAGCGCGAGCGAAACGCCGTCCCGTGAGCCGTCTCGTGGCTCAGGGCGTAGGCCGGCACGGTCAGGAATATGCCATACAGAACCATTGCAGGCCATACCCACCATGTGCCAAGCGAGAGCCATACGAGCCCACCGGTGGCAAGCAGCAACCCAGCCCACTGAGCAAGATACAGGATACCCGGCACATCACTGCGGATACTCAATTCCTTCAGTCTGCGTCTGTCGAGCGCAATACCCGATGAGGCAGCATTGGTGGCAACATGCTCGCTCATGGCACCATCCTGCCGATCAGTCCGTTGGCATGATTGGCTGGAACATTTGTCATCGAGGTTCGTGCTTGGTGGGTTGAGATAGCTGTCATCGGCGGTGCCCTTCGGGTTGGTCTTGCGATGATGTGTGGGCGATTGACCCGTGACAAACAAAAAACTAATGTCACATGCATTAGCTTGACTAATGCACTACTTATCCGGGCAATGCTGATGCGCGACCGCCTACCACCGCTTAACTGGCTGAGAACGTTCGAAGCCGCTGTCCGTCACCTCAGCTTCACGCTCGCCGGACAGGAACTCGGTATCTCACAATCCGCCGTTTCCCAACAAATCAAGTTGCTGGAACTGGAACTTGGCGAAACATTCTTCGTGCGCCGACCACGGGCGCTACAGCTCACCGACGCCGGACGCCGTATCCTGCCTACCATCGAGACTGCGTTCAACATGATTGCGACTGGCATGGGCTCGTTGTCTGGCGGCATCGACGCAGATCGGCGGGTGGACTTTCACGGCAACATGGCCTTCACCGCGCTTTGGCTTACTCCGCGCCTGCCACGATTTCTGGAGGCGTTCCCATGGGCAGTGCTGAACATCGCCACCTCGGTCTGGACCAGTGAGTATGTGCGCCCCTATGCAAGCATAGAAGTTCGCTTTGGGCATGGTAGCTGGGAAGGTATGCGGGGTGATCTCCTGTATCAGGATACGGTATTCCCGGTCGCCGCTCCAGGTTATCCCAGGTCAATTCACGACGGCGACCTGTACGATGTGGCCGGGATTGAGCAGGGTTGGCCTGAGTGGCTGCGTGCAGCGGGCCACGAGGATTGGCGAAACCGTCGCATCCATTGGGCAAGCACATTTGTGGTAACGCTGAAGGCTGCCGAAAGAGGTGCGGGACTGGCAATGGCACACGGTCTTGTATGCGCGGATGAACTCGCTGCGGGAAGTTTGGTGGA
>CAYRLR010000395.1:0-3590 GCA_964424975.1 uncultured Anderseniella sp. | reverse complement strand
CCACAGGCATAATTGCGCCCCTGCCTGTCGCGGCAGCGCTGGCCCAGTTCGGGCGCATCAATGCCCTGCAGCCGAATATCATGGCCATTGGCATTGTCCTGGCCCACCGGGCGCAGGCTGTCGCCATCGATCACCCGCACGTTTCCGGCAATGTTGTTTCCCGGCAGCAATTCCATCACGCCCAGTGCCAGCAGGGTCAGGGCAATGACCGCGAGGGCGTCCAACGCCGTGCGCCACAAAGGGCGTGGCCGACGGCTCATTTTGCCGGCTTGTTCCAGCGCACTGCCGCGCTGTCATCACTGTCACGCGCGTCAACCCACTTGGCCTTGCCAGCGTCTCTGCCTTCTTCAAGCTTCCAGAACGGCGCCCTGGTCTTCAACCAGTCCATCAGGAACTGGCAGGCTTCAAAAGCAGCTTCGCGGTGTGACGAACAGGTGATCACCAGCACGATGTCCTCGCCCGGCAGCATGCGGCCATAGCGATGCACGATCAGGCTGGCATCCAGCGGCCAGCGTGCATTGGCCTCCGCCTCGATTCCGGCCAGCGCCTTTTCGGTCATGCCGGGATAATGTTCCAGTGTCATGGCCGAGACCTGCTCGCCCAGGTTGAGATCACGCACCGAACCGGCAAACAGCGCCGTGCCGCCAATCGCATGATTGCCGTCGCGCAATGCGTGCAGTTCCGCGCTGATGTCAAATGGCTCTTGCTGTACCCGTATCATTTCACAGACATGTCCTAATCCGGCTCCTGGTCCTGCGGCTTGCCGAGCAGGTTTTTCAACAGCGAGCCGCCAAGTTTTTCGGCCTGTTCAGCGCCCTGGTCGCCGAGCACCTTTGCCGCTTCGTTTTTGGCCCGCGCTTTCAGGTCGTTGCCGACCGCTTCGACATTGACGGTGCCGGTCGGCACACCCAGCCTGTTCAGCGCATCGAGAGCGGCTTGCGGGTTTTCCAGAATGCCTTGCACATCCGGGTAGACTTGCGGACTGGCCCACGGGCCTTTCACGATAACAGGCACTGCAAGGCCGGTAAATTCACCGCCCGGACCTGACGCCGCACTCGGTGTCACCTTGAAGTTGAGCCGTTTGCGCAGCAGGTCGACGGTGCCGGTTCCGGTTACCCGCACCAGCGGCCCCGTCAGGTTCAGATCATTATTGGTGCCTATGCCGTCGGCAATCTGAAATCCGGCCGAAAGACTTGAAAACTCGGTACCGGCATTGTCGGTCTTTTCCCATCCGCCCAGCACGGCGTTTTGCACACCCTTGACCATCCCGGCCATGTCGATACCGCGAATGGTGCCGTCGGTGAGCCTGAACTGGGCCGTACCTGCCAGCGTCGACACCATCTAGCGCTGTGACCTGCCGCTGGCGGACAGGTTTAACGTGGTGGCAAGCTTGCCTTCGAACCGTGACGTGCCGGCAAAATCCTTCAGTAAGGCAAGCCCGTCCAGGCCGCTTGCCGCAAACGCACCCGTTAGCGCCGGCATGCCGACCGCGCCGTCAAGCGTAAGCGTACCGGTGGCCGTACTGCCGTACAGTGTGATCTTTTTCAGGTTGGCCTGCAGTTTTCCCGAAACCAGGTCGATATCAAGCAGGGTTTCACCGAATTTCACATCCCCGTACACAATGCCTGCGGTACGCAGTCTCAGCTTGGCATTGAGCGACTTCAGGCTGCTGAAATCCAGGGCGGCATCGTTCCAGTCATCTTGCGCATTGCCGGTGCCCGATGATTGCTTGCCGGTGTAGATATTGGTGTCCAGGCGATCCAGGCCAAGGCCGGCGGTAATCCTGGGCCGTTTGCCGTCGAGCGCCAGCACCACATTGCCCTGCGCATTCATGCCGTCCATGGCTATTGTGGCCTTGTTCAGCTTCAGGGTTTGCCCGGCAAGGTCGATCCCGGCCGTGGCGGAAAACTGCTTCAGCCCGGCTTCACCGGTAATCTGCACACCTGCCCATTGCGCCAGCTTGCGCAAATCAGGTGACGAGACATCCAGGTTGCCGGCCAGGTTCAGGCCATCATCCAGCCGGGCCAGCCCCGAAACGGCTGCGTTGAGATGGGCTGACTGGATTGCCAGGTCAATTGGCGATCCTCCGCTGGCCAGCCGCGTCGGAGATTTGACAAACACCTGCAGGTCCATGCGCTGGCCGTTCCAGACCACCGATCCCTTGACGTCTATCGGGGCCTGCGCATCGGCCATGCTGACCGTGACATTGACCCCGGTTGCCTTGAACACGGAGCCGGTGCGCTCATCCGCATAGACGATTTCGCCGTCCTCGATCCTGATCGGCGCCAGCCGGACACCTGCAGTAGTCGCAGCACCGGCATCGCCGCCTGGCCCGGCGACCTTGCCATCCTTGCTGAAGTTCCAGTTGGCGTTGCCCTGCTTGTCCACCACCAGGTTTACACGCGGGCCTACCAGCGTCATCTCGTCAAAACTGATCTGCCGGGACAGCAGTTCCGACACCGACACCTGCAGCCGCAGTGTTTTCGCGGAAATGGTCGTTCCATCGAACATGCCGGGCGGGTTGGACAGGGTCACGCCTTCCACTTCCAGCTTCAGGTCCGGCCACAGTTTCAACCGGGGCGGCTTGAGCAAGGTCAGTTTGCGGCCGGTTGTCCGTTCGATGGCGGTGCTGAGTTGTGCCGTGGCAAACTCACCGCTGACCAGCAACGGAACGCTCACGATGGCGACGGCCACGATCAGCACGACAATCAGGACGGGAATAATGATTCGTTTCATGCGTTCAATTCTAGCAGATCAGGCCGGGTTACGAGAGCGTCACATTTGAACGTGGTCGTCAATCAACGCCACAATAGTGACAGAAAACGGTTTTGGCTTGCCAATCGAGAGGCTAGTATGGCCAACATCACGCGCAACTTCCATCCTGACTTTTGAGAGTTTTCATGTCTTCTGAACCACTTTGGTCTCCTGATGCAGCCCGGATCGACGCCCATCGCCTGACAAGTTTCATGCGCTCGGTGAATTCCTCCAGAAACAGTGACCTGAAAACCTTTGCTGATGTGCACGGTTATTCAGTGAGTGAACCGGACAATTTCTGGTCAGATGTCTGGGATTTCTGCGATATCAGGGCGCAGACCCGCGGCGACCGCGTGCTTGTCGACCGCGACAAGGTGCCGGGCGCGCAGTTTTTCCCCGATGCGAAGCTGAACTTCACCCAGAACCTGCTGCGCCGCAATGACGACACCCCGGCGATGATTTTTCGCGGCGAAGACAAGGTTGGCTACACTGTCAGTTGGCGCCGCTTGAACGACCAGGTCTCCAGGCTGCACCAGGCGTTTCGCGATTTCGGCATGCAACCGGGTGATCGTGTCTGCGCGGTGATGCCGAACATGCCGGAAACCATCATGGCATTTGCCGGCGCAAACTCGCTTGGCGCCGTGTGGTCATCGTGTTCGCCGGACTTTGGCGAGCGCGGCATTCTGGATCGCTTCGGCCAGATCGAACCGGGCGTGCTGATCGTCTGCGACGGTTATTACTACAATGGCAAGACCTTCGACATTACCGACAAGATAGCCCAGGTGGCAAAAGGCCTGCCGACGCTGAAAAAGATCATTGTCGTCAATTATACCGGG
>CAYRLR010000394.1:0-3595 GCA_964424975.1 uncultured Anderseniella sp. | reverse complement strand
GGGTGGGCAATTCGTGTTAAGCGTAGAACATCTATGCAAAAGCTTCGGCGGGCTGCAGGCCGTGCGCGACTGCAGTTTCAGGATTGAAGAAGGCACGATCACCGGCCTGATCGGCCCGAACGGCGCCGGCAAAACAACAACCTTCAACATGATTGCCGGTGAAATGCAGCCAACCTCCGGCAGGATCGTTTTCCAGGGCAAGGATATTGCCGGGCTTCCGACCCACAAAATGTTCCATCTCGGCATCGTACGCACGTTCCAGATTCCGCACGAGTTTGCCAAGATGACCGTCCTGGAAAACCTGATGGTGGTCCCGTCGGAACAGCCTGGTGAACACATCTTCAATAACTGGCTGAGCCCGGGCGCCGTGAAGGCGCGCGAGGAACAGGTTCACCACATGGCGGAAGATGCCCTCGAGTTCCTGTCGATTTCCCACCTCAGGGACGAGCTTGCCGGCAATTTGTCGGGCGGCCAGAAAAAGCTGCTTGAACTGGGCCGCACCATGATGACCGACGCAAAGCTTGTATTGCTGGATGAACCCGGTGCCGGCGTCAATCCGACCCTGCTGCTCAAAATCCGCGAAATGATCACCCGGTTGCGTGAAGAGCGCGGCTACACGTTCTGCGTTATTGAACACGACATGGACCTGATCGCGGCCTTGTGTGATCCGATCATCGTACTCGCGGAAGGAACCGTGCTGATGCAGGGCACGATGGACGAAGTGCGTTCCAACCCGGAAGTACTGGACGCCTATCTCGGCGGCGGCGAGGAAGCAGCCTGATGCGCGTTCTGGAACTCGACAAGGTGGTGGGTGGATATGGCGACACGCAAATCCTGCATGGCGTTTCGATGCACGTTGATGCGGGTGAAATCGTTGTCATCATCGGGCCCAACGGGGCTGGCAAATCCACCGCCATGAAAGCCGTGTTCGGCCTGCTCAAACTCACCGGCGGCGCCGTGCTGCTGGACGGCAAGGCCATCACCAACACGCCACCGGAACAGGTGGTGCGCCAGGGCGTGTGCTATGTGCCGCAGACCGGCAACATATTCCCCAGCCTGAGCGTGGAGGAAAACCTTGAAATGGGCGCCTTTGTGCGTACCGACGACTTCAGGCCGCGACTGAACGAAATCTACGAAATGTTCCCGCCGCTGTATGAAAAACGCCTGCAGACAGCAGGCACCCTTTCCGGCGGCCAGCGCCAGATGGTGGCGATGGGAAAGGCCTTGATGCTGGAACCGAAAATCCTGCTGCTGGATGAACCCACCGCCGGTCTGTCGCCCAAGTTCCGCGGCGAGATTTTCGCAACCGTCAGAAAGATCAACAGTGCCGGTACGCCCATCCTGATGGTCGAGCAGAACGCCAAGCAGGCACTGGGCATCGCGTCCAGGGGGTATGTGCTGGTGGATGGCAAAAACCGGTTTGAAGGCAGTGGCCAGGACCTTCTGAACGACCCGGAAGTGGCCGAAATGTTCCTGGGCGGCGGCAAGCAGCCAGCTCCAAGCGGCAAGGCCTGACCCATGAACGAGTTCATCAATTTCTACCTGATCCCCGGCCTGGTGCTTGGTTCGATTTATGCGCTCGGCGCCATCGGCATCACCATGACGTTCGGTATCCTGCGGTTTGCCAACTTCGCCCACGGCGAAACCATGACACTGGGCGTCTACTTCACCTGGTCGCTGGTCCAGTTCACCGATATCCACCCGTTGCTGTTGTTGCCCGTCTCGATGGTTCTGACTGTCGGCTGCGTGTTGCTGATCGACCGGGGCTTCTACAAACCCTTGCGAAATTCGCCCACCATCATTCTGGTGATTGCATCGTTCGGCCTGATGCTGATGGTGCGCTCCGTCGTACAGTTCTTCTGGGGCGTGCAGCTCAAAACCGTCCTGCCGGGCATCCAGATGCCGATTGTCTGGTTCGACTATTTCCGCCTGTCTCCCAAGCACATCTATATTATCGGCGGTGCCCTGGTGCTCATGTACGCGGTGCACTATCTGCTGACCTATACCAAGATCGGCAAGGCCATGCGGGCCATGTCGGACTCTCCGGAGCTTGCCCGGCTCACCGGCATCGACACCGAAAAAGTGGTTCGCACAACATGGATCGTCGGCGCTACCCTGGCCTGCGCGGCAGGCGTATTCCTCGCTGTCGATACCCAGGTCGACACGATGATGGGCTTCAACCTGCTGCTGCCGATGTTCGCGGCCGCCATTCTGGGCGGCGTGGGCAAGCCCTATGGTGCGATGGCCGGCGGGCTGATCATCGGGATTGCGGAAGAGATATCCACCTACCCCTGGTTGGGGGATCTGTGGCAGTTCAATCCCGGCTACAAGCAGGCAATCGCCTTTTTCATCATGATCATCATGCTGCTGTGGCGGCCGACCGGCCTGTTCAGGGGGAAGAGTTTCTAGATGGACCAGCAACTTTACGGCTACGGGCTCTACATCATTTCCCTGCTCACCATGGGCGGCATCTACGCCATACTGACACTTGGCCTCAATGTACAATGGGGTTTCACGGGGCTGTTCAATGCGGGCATTGCCGGCTTCTTCGGCATTGGCGCCTACACCGCGGCCATCCTGACAACGTCGCCACACACAAGTCACCTTGGCGGGTTTGAACTGCCCTATGTGGTGGCAGCCATTGCCGCCATGCTGATATCCGGCATCATAGCCTTCGGTGTCGGCAAGGTCTGTCTGAAGCTTCGAAGTGACTATCTCGCCATTGCCACCATCGGCATCGCGGAAATCTTTCGCCTGATCCTGAAAAACGAAACCGACATTACCAACGGTCCGCGCGGCATATCGCAGATCCCCAAGCCATTCGAGAATCTGCCGGAGCCATGGAACCAACTGGCGTTCCTCGGCCTGGTACTGGCCACCCTGGCGCTGGTCTACGTGATGCTGGAAGTCGCGCGCAAGTCACCCTGGGGCCGCGTCATGACAGCCATTCGCGACAACGAAACCTCTGCCAGGGCTGCCGGCAAGAATGTTGAAATCTTCCGCATGGAAGGCTTTGTCATCGGATGCATGATCATGGCGCTGGCCGGTGCCTTCATGGCGCACTATCTGAAGTTCATCGACCCGAACGCGACCGACCCGCTGCTGGCCACCTTCATCGTGTTCGTGATGCTGGTGGTTGGCGGCAGTGCCAACAACAAGGGTGCGATACTCGGGGCGTTCGTGATCTGGACGCTGTGGTCGGCGTCGGAAATCCTGACGACACAATTGCCGTCGGAACTGGCCATTCGCACAGCCTATATCCGAATATTCATCATCGGCCTGGTGCTGCAGCTTTTCCTGCAAAAATTCCCGCAGGGAATACTGCCGGAAACACGCCCTTCATCACCCGTCAAAAATAAGTCATGATACGAACAGTTGAAGTAAGGCAGTTCTGGTGAACTGTCATCAGTGGAGGAGTGAGTAGAATGAAACTCGTGAAAAAACTGGCGCTATCTGCCTGTGCTGCTGCCATGTGTGCAACCGCAGCCCATGCAGCCGCCATCAAGGTCGGTTCTGCCGGCGGCGTCACCGGCCCGATCGCGGAACTGGTTGCAACCATCATCAAGGGCCGCGACCTGGCACGTGACCAGATCAA
>CAYRLR010000393.1:0-3596 GCA_964424975.1 uncultured Anderseniella sp. | reverse complement strand
CTGCGGATTGTTCACTTCATCGCCACCGCGAGCGCCGTGTTCTGCGGTCCACAATTCTCCGGTGGCCGGGTGCAGCGTAGCGCCCTGAATGTTGCGATGGCCGATTGACCATACCCGCTTGTCCCAGGCGTCCAGTTGCGGATTGCCGGGCGCCGGTTTGCCGTCGGTATCTATTCGAATGACTTTGCCGATCCCGGTCGAGGGATCCTGGGCCATATCCGACATATTACCGCGATCACCGGTTGTCACGAACAGCATGCCGTCACGATCAAACACCAGCCGGCACCCGAAATGCCGGCCGGTATTACCTGCCGGTTGCTGTTCGAAAATCCGGGTGACGTTCTCAAGCCGGTTGGCAGACAAATCCAGTTGCGCGCGCGAAACCGCCGTTCCCACGCCACCATCATGGGCCGAGGCATGACAATAGAACATGGTTCGCGACGTTTCGAAATCAGGGGCCAGCGCCAGGCCATGCAGCCCGCCCTGCCCGGCCGTCGTGACACCCTCAAGACCATCGATGACCTCAGGTGTTCCACCAGCAGCGGGCACTATGCTGAGACGCCCGGGGCGCTCGCCAATCAGCATCCGTCCGTCGGGCAGGAACGCAAGCGACCATGGCGCATCCAGCCCATCGACCAGGGTTTCCACGTCCAGCGTGTAGTCCTGCGTCTGGTGCACCTCGGCGCGTACAGGAAGCGTGCAGACTGCCAGCAGACCAAGGGCAAATGCGAAGTTCTTCATGGTCAATCTCCTTGTGGTGGCGTTGGCATGGCTGACATCAGCGTCAGAACAAACGATGTCAGGTCAAGTTTTTCGGCTGCAGACAGGCTCATATAGGCGTCGCGGGATGTCTGCGCTTCACCACCGTGCCAACGTATCGCCTCATCAATGGTTGCAGCGCGGCCATCATGCAGGAACCGATGGCCCGGCACCTGCCCCCTGAAACCGATCAGCGGGGTCGTGCGCCATTCCGTCGGTAGAGCAGCCCCTTCCCCGCCATATGATGTCAGTCCGTCGCCCATATCATGCAGCAGCAGGTCGGAATACAGCGCAACGGACCCGCCATCTTGCGTTTCCATGGTAGGTGTATGGCAGGAAGCGCAGTGGGCATCTGTGAAAACCCGTGGCTGCGCAGGGACTTTCATCAGCCTCCCCAGCGACCGGACATGATCGGCCAGTGCCGCAATCTGTTCGCCGTCAAAATCGACAGCCAGACCGGATGACAGGTTGCCGGACGCCTCGAGACAGTCGAGCTGGCGAGGCGTGCATTCGCCCTGTGGCTGCGTATACATTGGTGATGTCAGCCCCATGTCGAACCACAAGGCAGTGGCAATCTGGTCTTCAACACTCGCCCGCGTTGCCTTCCAGTTGAACCGGCCGATCTTCGGTCTTTCCCCCGGCATGGGCAGCAGGTGAACCCGGCCCGATATACCGTCGCCATTGCTGTCTCGCGGGTCGGCCCCGTTGATAATGGCGGCGTCGGACACCGTTGCAACCACCGCGGTCGAGTCCAGCGCAGGAGCCGCGCGCAGGGACATGGTGATGCCGGCGGTTCTGCCCGGTCCGCTGGCAAACCGCACTGATGCCAGGAACCTGGTCAGCCCGTTGGCGGTCTGCACGGCGGACAGGTCCGCCACCCCTTCCGCCGCAACCCCATCGACCGCCTTGTTCTGCAATTGCACCCCGTAGTGCGGGTCACCTGCGCCATCGACGAAGGTGTGGCGCAGCAGAACCCCGGCACCAGCCACTTCGCCGTCGGGCCGCACCCGGATGCGCGCGCCGCCACCAAACCAGTGGCAGGCATGGCAGGACGCCTCATTGTAGATCGGGCCCAGGCCATCGGATGCGGTTTCCGCACTGGTCCAGTTTTGCCGGAACATCTGTGCGCCGTCAGTCTCGCGCGCCGTGACAGCGCTCGCAAGGACAATGGTCGCGAAGACAATGGTCGCGAATATGGCAGCAACAACTATTCTCATGTCAGCCATATAGGTATTACATTGTGGCACCTATTTGCCATGGCACGAACTCGTGATCACCAAGCCCCTGATTTTCAGACAGAGACCCTTCCCCCGAGGCCAATCGCAACCAGGCCTGGAATATTTCCTCGCCGACCTGTTCCACGCTCGCCTCGCCTGTCAGAATGCGCCCGGCATTGATGTCCATGTCTTCCGGCATGCGCGCGGCCAGCTCTGAATTGGTGGCGATTTTCAGGGTCGGCGCAGGTTTCGAGCCAAAGGCGGATCCGCGTCCCGTGGTGAAGGTGACCAGGTTGCAGCCCGAGGCAATCTGGCCTGTCACTGAAACCGGGTCATAGCCGGGGCTGTCCATGAAGGTGAACCCACGCGCTGTCACCGGTTCGGCATATTTGTAGACCCCGTTGAGCGGCGAGGTGCCGCCCTTGGCAGCTGCGCCCAGCGACTTTTCGAGAATGGTTGTAAGTCCGCCCTTCTTGTTGCCGGGTGACGGGTTGTTGTCGAGCGAGCCATTGTTGCGGTCCACATAGTCCTGCCACCAGCTGATCCGCTCAATCAGCTTGCGGCCGATTTCCGGTGTGGCCGCCCTGCGGGTGAGCAGGTGTTCGGCCCCGTAAATCTCCGGTGTCTCAGCCAGCACGCCCGTGCCGCCCTGCGCAACCAGCAGGTCGCAGGCATGGCCCAGTGCAGGATTTGCGGTAATGCCGGACCATGCATCAGACCCGCCGCACTGAAGCGCCACCATGAGCTCCGATGCCGGGCACGGCTCGCGAACCGACCTGTCGGCGGCCGGCAGCATGTCCTTCACCTTTGCAATACCGATTTCGATGGTACGGCGCAGGCCTGCAACATCCTGGATGTTCATGGTTTGAAAGCGTGGACCGCGCTCAAGGCCGTAAGCCTCCAGCAACCAGTCGATCTGGTTCATTTCACACCCCAGCCCGACCATCAGCACGCCGGCATGGTTGGGATGGCGCGCATATCCCCACATCACCCGTTGCAGGGCATCAAATCCATCACCGGAGTCTGCCATGCCGCACCCGGTGCCATGCACAAATGCCACCACCCCATCCACATTCGGATAGTCGGCGAGTTCGGCAGGGGTGAAATAATCGGCAATCATGCGGGCTGCCGTGGCCGAGCAGTTCACTGACGTGATAATGGCGATGTAGTTGCGGGTGCCGACCTTGCCATTGTCGCGGCGGAAGCCCTCGAAGGTTGCTCGCCGGGCCTCGTCAACCATCGCTACCGGGCGAACCGCTGTCGAGAACTCATAGGTTTGCGACGTGTTCGCGAATGCAACATTGTGCGTATGTGCGTGTGTACCGGTTGCAATGCCGGTTGAAGCGGTACCGATGAACTGGCCGTATTTTGTAACCGGGTCGCCAGCACTGATGGCGCCAAGCGAAATCTTGTGGCCACGAGCAATGCGCTCCGCCACAACGACACCAAGCACAGTTTCACCGATTTCCAGTGGTCTTACGGCCGTCGCAACATTGTCTGTTTCATCAAGGCGTATTGCGGCAGGTGCAGTCATGACAATGTCTCCGGAATATGAAGTTTCCTAGTGGACGAATGATCAGCCAACACTGGCTGCATTACAATGTAGGCCAGGCCCTATCC
>CAYRLR010000392.1:0-3611 GCA_964424975.1 uncultured Anderseniella sp. | reverse complement strand
TTTTGATGACAACTTGATCACACGGAAGGTGCACGCGAATATCCCATGAGTATTTACGAGTTTGAAGGCCATCGGCCGCAATTTCCGCAAGACGCAGCATATTACGTAGCGCCTACGGCAGCCCTTATAGGCAAGGTACGCCTGAACCGTCTGTCAAGTGTATGGTTCGGGGCTGTGCTCCGGGGTGACAATGAACTGATTGAGGTCGGCGAGGAAAGCAATATTCAGGACAATTGCGTATTGCATACCGATCCGGGGTTTCCGCTCAGTCTGGGACGAGGGGTTACCGTTGGTCATCTGGCAATGCTGCATGGGTGCACGGTCGGTGACAATTCGTTGATCGGCATGGGAGCAACCGTCATGAACGGCACGATCATCGGCCGCAACTGTATTGTCGGTGCTCACGCTCTTGTAGGTGAAGGCAAGACCATCGAAGACAACTCGATGGTACTGGGCGCGCCCGGGCGGGTGGTAAAGTCGCTGGATGACAAAGCTGAAGCCGCCTTGCGCGCCGGTGCGCAGTCCTATGTGGACAAGGTTCACCGGTATGCCCGCGATAACGGGCTGAAACTGCTGGAAGTCTGAAAACCCGCAAGCTTCACGGCTCATGCCGGCCCACCCTAAAAAAGCGGGGCCAGCATCAGGTGGGAAAGATGCTGGCCCCTGGGACCCGGTGGGTGGGGGATGGGGAGGGGATGCCGACCGGGCCGTTCCGTATGTTCGTGTTGTTCAGATCATTGCCCTGCGGCTGGACCTGTATTCACGAACTATTGCGTTGCGCGGAATCAATGAGCTCCCGCGATTGTGTTTTTGTCTTTGGCATAACGGGTGCTCATGGACACCCAGATGCGCGGGTTTTTCTGGGATTGGCGCTTGAGATACTCATATCCGGTCTCGGACCAGCGCAGAACTGCGCGGCGTCGGTTGTCGAGAATGAAATCACCACCGTCCGAGCGCACCAGCAAGACCGCGTGGCCGTCACCGTTTTCATCGAATACGACCGTGATAAGCAGCGCTTCGGGCGCAAAGCCGAGGCCTTCCAGATATCGCTTCTTCATGAGAACGTAGTCTTCGCAATCGCCCGCGATTGACGGATATTCCCAGCGCTCCGGAGTGCCGTAAAAATCCAGGTCGGTTACCGGTGCAATCTTGTCGTTGACAAAATCATTGACTTCAACGAGCTGAGCCCAGGTCTTGTTGTTCAACTCGGCCTGCGTTTCGGCGGTGCCGACATTACGGCATTCCGCCTTGTAGCGGGCACAGAACTGGACAAAGCCGATTGGCGGCAATGTCACGCCAAATTCTGGTGCATGAATGTTCGAGTTCACGGTCAGATTTCCGGATTTTTGTTTGTTGTAGCCATGTGCCGGCAGTGCGGTGATCATCATCGCCAGGCAAAAGGCAATCCCCTTTAAAGTCTTCATTTGTAACGCCCCATCTTTTCTTATTGTGGGACAGAAGTTACCGGACGGAATTTGAGATTCAGCTAAATAGATGTGCCATATTTGAATCGTTTGACGGGAATTTCGTTAATGATGAAGCAGTTGCTAACACGCCGGATCGGGATCTGTATTGGCTGGATCAGCGGGAAATCATGGCCCGGACCGTTGCCAAAGTGACTGGCAAACAAACAAGCTCCGGTTCGCCGCGTTGTGTCGTGATGCAAAAAACCCGTCGAGGCTGTGTGCTTCAACGGGTTTCGGATGATCTGGAGTTTACTGGGGGAACTTACATAATTGCGTGTTCGTCCATTTTCACCGATTCTATCTGGCGCATGAATTCAATGCCGATACCATCTGCAGTAAAGCGAACCACGCGACCGCGCATTTTTCCCAAGGAAACATAAGTTCCGATGCTCGGCAGGACGCTGGTCTTTACCGATGCACCTGAAACGGAAATATCGACAACCTCGCATTCGTATTCGCGGCCATCACTCAGCGTGATCTGGGAAGAGCTGTTCTTCGGCACATAGCGCTCGTCACGCCGGTCGTTACCATCGTAGCTCTCGAACCACTCCAGGCGACGCTCCATGCGTTCGCGACGCCTGCCGGTGAGATTGAACGCCAGATAAAACCCGCCGTCGATGGTGTTCTCGAGATTCCCGTCTACCCGGCCGATGGCCTCCAGGTAAGCAATCACGGGAGTTCCCGGCTCAGCCGCATTGTCGCTCAGTAGCGTTGCGCCATCAGCATCGATGCTGGAGACCTGGCAGGGATACTCACTCATGTCAGGGAGCATAAAGCGCCCGAAGATGATTTTTTTGGCCGTCTCGGATGAAGTTGCTGAGGTGTTCGACTCAGCGTCCACTGAAAATTCACTCACGTTGACAGTCCTCTGCACGGTGCGACTAAATTATCCTTTTGTCGAAAGAACCAACCGGCAGCTCTCCCGAGGGAAGCGATAGTTTAAGCGATTGCACGTAAATGCAGCCTTAACGGAATTATGAAATCGCGATCCGACTGGTTCGGCGCCGTGTCACGCTGCCTGAATGCCTGAAAATGCGTTTATCAACTGTGAACCGGGTTGTCTGTTTTGCCGCCCTCGATGACGCGCAGAAACCCCGATTTGATGCGGCGGTTGTCTTCGCTGTCGCCAAGCGCAGTCGACACCGGTTTGCCAGGCAGCCGAGTGCCCCACAGGATGCGGGTCATGCGTACATGGAATTGCACCAGGGGATCTGCGTTAAGGGCGCGTGCATCCAGGAACGGTGCCATGGTTGCAAGGATCTGAACTTCCTCTTCATCGGCGGAAATAACCGGCACCGCCGCGAATTCGAAACTGATTTCCCTGCCGCTGAACGACTGTGCGACGAAATGGGCAATGCATGGCCGCTTCATTGCGACCACCGTATCGAGAGTGCGAACGATGGTTTCGCGGTCGAAGTCTGATCCGTCGCCAAAGGCTGTCGTTCCGGTTAATTGCCGGCCTGCCATTTTGCAGGCTGCAGATCCTGCGAGACGGTATACATAGGACATGTGGTGCGGATCGCGCTGCAATATGCATGTCGATGGCAAGATGGCAGACAGATCCCGCATGGAGATAGCTGACCTTGAAGGCGCGGTTTTGTCGCCTCTGATGCGTTCCCATGTGTTGAACAACTTGCGGCTGGTAGGATGCAGGGTCGCGTCATCAGCGACTTCATTGTAAATTTCGGTCGTGCCTGACATATAGGTCACCTGCCTGACTGGTATCTTGTAGTTGTATCAAAGCTGAACGCAGCTAACCCGTCGTTGCAGGCACCGTGCCAGATGGAAGAAAAGCAGACAGGCAATTTCATGAAAGACGAAAAACTCCCGGAAAATTGGGAAATTCAGCCAACATCACTCACTCCGGATCAAATTGAGAGACAGCGCTCGCGCGATAAGCAACCACCGGTTGTAAATGCACCAAATGTGGTGCTTTTGCTGTCCGCAGTGCTGCTGGCGATGCATTGCTGGCTGCAACTGGTCTGTGATGACTTTGCCAATCGTGTCATTATGACACTGGCGTTCGTGCCAATGCGGTTTCAGGTCCTGCCGGAGTTTGGCGATCAGTTGCTGCCGGGTGGCGAGATCGCCCGGGTGACTTCTTTCTTTTCATACGCACTGCTGCATGGAAGCTGGACCCACCTT
>CAYRLR010000391.1:2417-3615 GCA_964424975.1 uncultured Anderseniella sp. | reverse complement strand
GATTGCGGGTCGGCACTCCCGGATTTGGCAACAGGTGACATAAGAATTTTCCTTGATGTGTGGTCGCGAACTTGTCTCGAGCCGGCAAGATGCAGGCGGCGTGATCTTAGCCCAAGGCAGGCGTTTTTCAAGGCAGCACGGGGCAGCCCGGGCAGAGTCGCGCTGGGCCGCGTTAGCATATGATCAGGTCTTCAACTGATCCCGCTGTACATACCGTTGCGAACACACTGGCGAGGATATCAATAACCCGTTTGACAACTACTGCTGGAACCTTTTGGATCTAAACGCACCTGGTTCAAGGGATCTGACGGTATGGCTTTCGGCGTTTTCATCCACAGAACAGATTCAGTCTATGAGGATGATCCGTCAACGCAATACCAGTTTCCCAAGCTGTATCGGTCTCGGGTAGAGCAATGTGTTGGCGATTGGATCGTGTATCTCGAGCCGAGCAAGGTAAAGAATAGCAAAGGCTATTTCGCTGTTGCGAAGGTCCAGCAGATCATACCCGACCCGCGTTTGAACGATATGTTCATAGCTGTCATCGAACCTGGCACATACTTGGAATTTGGCGATCCCGTGGGTTTTAATGACGGTGGGTATATTGTCGAACAAGGAGTGCTAAACGACGAAGGCCGCATTTCAGGCCGTGCTCAGGCGGCTGTGCGGACATTGTCGCCGAGTGATTTCGGTCGGATAATCGAGCGTGGTTTAGGTCAGAATGATCCTGTTCTGCCTCGCACAGGAGAATTTTCGCATCCCAGCGAGTTTGACGAAGCGCAGGCCCCCTATGAAGTTCCATCTCCGAGAGAACGAATAGATCAAATCACCAACCGTGCAATAAGGGACCGCAACTTTCGAAAGACCGTACTTCGAGCCTATGGAGAGCGTTGTGCAATCACAGGCCTGCGACTTATCAACGGGGGTGGCAGGGCCGAAGTTGAAGCCGCGCACATACGTCCAGTGGAGCACGATGGACCAGATGCCGTCACCAATGGCATAGCGCTATCTGGCACAGCGCATTGGATGTTTGATCGGGGACTGGTTGGGCTAAGCGATAATCTTGAAATTCTGATTTCTCGCCACGCAAACGACCATGCTTCGATCAAGTCCATGATAAACGAAAGTGGTCGCTTGCTGATCCCCCAAAGACTTGCGGATGGGCCTAGGAAGGAGTTTGTCTCATGGCATCGTGTACACT
>CAYRLR010000391.1:0-2317 GCA_964424975.1 uncultured Anderseniella sp. | reverse complement strand
CCGGTGATGAACTCGTTTTGAACAGCAAACACAATGCCTTGCGCAACTTCATCGGCAGTGCCTGCGCGCGGGATCAGGTTGTTTGCGGTGGCCTTGCCATAGAACCCGGTGCGTTCGTCGCCTTTCAGGCCAACCATGGGTGTATCGATCAGGCCGGGCGAGACGACGTTGATGCGCCTGGGGGCAAGTTCCGGCGCGACGCCGCGCGCAAAAGCTTCCACTGCACCGCCAACGGACCCGATGGCGATCTGACCCGGGCGGGTCTTGCGCGCCGGGGTGCCGGAGACCAGCACGATACAGCCGTTTTCGGCCAGGTATTCGGTGCCATAGCGAACCACGTTGGCATAACCCCACATCTTGTCAAACGAGCCCTTGAAACCGTCCATGTCCATGCTCAGGAACGGGCCGACTGCGCGGTCACCGCCCGTGGCGGCGCTGATCAGCACGTCAAAGGGAGCAAGCTCTTTAAACAGCGCCTGAAGCGCCTCGCGGTCGCGCACATCGCCCTGTTTCAGGGTGATGCCCGGGCCCGGATCACCAGCCTTGCCGGGGTCACGGCTGATCGCGATGACTTCGCCACCAAGTGCCGCCAGTTGCCGGGCTGCTGCCAGGCCGATACCCGACGTGCCGCCGAACAGCACAATTTTCTTACCTGAAACGTCCATATTGGTTTTCCTTCATTTTTCTCAGCAACAAACCATCCCGGCCGCCACCTTGTTTCAATAACTGTATCAACCGGTTCATTTCTGTTCGCGCGCCTGGATCAGCGTTGGCCAAACGCAACATTCTCGAACAGGTCCTTTACCTCATGCGGCTGGCAGCGCCAGTATTGTCTTGGCGCAGACACCTTTGCGCCCAGCTCGGCTGCTGCATGCCATGGCCACCTGGGATCATAAAGCATGGCGCGCGCCAGGGCGACAGCATCAGCCTCATTAGCCGCGATAATATTCTCGGCCTGTTGCGGTTCGGTGATCAGCCCGACCGCGATGACCGGGATGTCCACTTCTGCCTTGATCTTGCGGGCGAACTCGACCTGGTAACCGGGTTGCAAGGGTATGTCCTGCGCTGTCGAGACGCCGCCGGAAGACACGTGAATGGCAGCCGCACCGCGTTTGGCCAGTTCCTTCGACAGGGCAATTGACTGGTCAACATCCCAGCCGCCATCTACCCAGTCCGACGCGGACAACCTGACCCACACCGGCTTGTCGGCAGGGAATGCCTTGCGGACCACCTCGAAGACTTCCAGGGGAAACCGCATGCGGTTCTCAAGTGGGCCGCCATAGGCATCATTGCGCTGGTTGGACAAGGGCGACAGGAACTGATGCATCAGGTAGCCATGCGCCATGTGAATTTCGATGCCATCCATACCAAGGCGTGCGGTGCGTTCGGTTGCCGCAACGAAGTCGTTGCGCACCTTTTCCAGCCCGGCATCGTCGAGCGCCAAAGGTGCATCATCGCCATCCGCGTGAGGCCGCGCTGAGGCTGATACTGTCTTCCAGCCGGCTGTCTCGTCCGGCCTTATCTGCGTGCCACCGTTCCAGGGCGCATTGCTGGACGCCTTTCTGCCGGCATGGGCCAGCTGGATGGCAACCGGCATGTTCGAATATGACCGAACCGCCTTCAGGCTCCGCTGCAGTGCAGCCTCGTTGTCTGCGCTGTACAGTCCGAGGTCTTCAGGCGAGATCCGGCCTTCCGGAGATACCGCCGTTGCCTCCAGGATCAGCAGACCAGCCCCGGACAGGGCGAGGTGACCGAGGTGGATCATGTGCCAGTCAGTAGCGGAGCCATCAACGGCTGAGTACTGACACATGGGGGCAATAACTATCCTGTTCTCAAGACTCAACTCTCCGATAGTCAACGGCGTAAACAGCTGGCTCATTTATGTCATCCTTATCCGGCTTTGCATGATGCTGCATCCTGTGTGCCTGGAACGTCTATCGAAGCGGACGCACGATGGCTACTATAGTATTGCGGAGCGGGTTGCATTGAACAGGGCTTCGCAGGCGCGACTGTCGGGAGTCAGGCAGTTTCTTTTCCTCGTTAACTTCAAAACAACCGAGACTCTACGATGCCTTCGAATTTCAGCAGAACCCTGTCAATTGTCACCGTGCTGATCTGCGCGGGTCTGCTGATGGCCGGTACCGGACTGTTCCAGACGCTGTTGCCCCTGCGCGCCGATCAGGAAGGCTTTACGACAACGCTCATAGGGTTTCTGGGCACCGCGTATTTCGGCGGTTTCATGATTGGCTGCTATTTCGGGCCAAAATTCATCATGGCGGTCGGTCACGTGCGTTCGTTTGCCGGCGCGGCGGCAATC
>CAYRLR010000390.1:0-3627 GCA_964424975.1 uncultured Anderseniella sp. | reverse complement strand
TGTATCGATGGCGCGCAGGTAATAATCCTGGGTGCCGGCAAAGAAGCTGATACCGGGCTTGGTTGTCAGCAAGCCTCCAAGGGTAGGCATGCCGGTATAGATTGGGACGTGCGTCTTCAGACCGAACGGCCCGGTTTCACTCATGGTGCCCATCGGAATTTGCCACTTGATTTTCTGCGTCGCCAGATCAATGGCCGTTACCGTTCCGTAAGGCGGCTCGAAGCAAGGTGTCTGCAGGTACTGCAGCGTGTCGTAACCGACCAGGATTTCATAGGGCGTTCCCCGCATTGGCCCTGCTTCGGTGCCCGCGCTGGTCTTCTGGCCGGCGATTTCGCCTCTTGGAACGAGCTGGTTGCGGGTTGGCCAGCGCATATCGTTCAGCACAAGCAGGTTTCGGCTTTGGTCAAACGAGGCGCTGCCCCAGTTGAAGCCGCCACCATTGCCCGGATACTCGAAAAAGACATCCGTGGACGGGGGAGTCATCAACCCGTCCCACCTGGTTTTGAGTGTCCGGATACGGCAATAGAGATGGTCGAACGGCGTCATGCCCCAGGCGCGGTTCTCCGAGAACAGACCTGGATCGGTACCAATTTGCGGCATGCCGACAGCAAACGGCTGGGTCGGCGAATAGCGTTCGCCTTGTGCACTGCCCTTGGGTACGGGGCGCTCTTCAACCTTGGTCAAGGGTTCGCCGGTGCGGCGATCAAGCACGAATATCTGACCGCGTTTGGTCAGTTGAACAACCGCAGGCACGGTTGTGCCATCACCTTTCGGGAAGTCCACCAAGGCAGGTTGGGCCGGAAGGTCATAGTCCCAGAGATCATGATGCGTGGTCTGAAAATGCCAGACTGCCTTGCCCGTATCCAGGTCGACCGCCACGATTGCCGAGCTGTATTCATCATCCAGCCTGGTGCGGTTGCCGCCCCAATAGTCCGGGGTCGCGTTGCCAGTGGGCAGGTAGACCATGTTCAGGTCCAGGTCATAGGACATGGCCGGCCAGACATTGGGCGAACCACGGGTGTAGGTTTCGCCTTCCGGCGGCAACTTGCTGATGGCCGGGTTGCCAGAATCCCATGCCCAGGCAAGATCACCCGTCAGCGCATCAAAGGCGCGCACCACACCAGGTGCCTCGTCCACGGCCTGGTTGTCCGTTACCCAGCCGCCAATGATGATCTTGTCGCCAGCCAGGATCGCGCCGGTGGTCGGCATGTACTGGCCGTCCGGATAAGCCCCCATGCCGACATGAAGGTCGACAACCCCTGAGTCGCCAAAGCTTTGGCAAAGTTTCCCGTCCGACGCCTTGATGCTCATGAGGCGACCGTCAACCGTGGCGACGGCGATGCGAGGTCCGCAATCCTTGCTCGTATCGGCGGTCTGGTTCGGGTTTTTTTCTGCCGGGTCTGTTGTCGCGGCATTGGCATCTGCAATTTCCGGGCTGGCATTGGGCGCACCGCCGGCACTGGTTGCAGCCTGCTCGCTGGGCAGCTTCGGTCTTGCGGGAATCTTCGCAGGGTCGACATAGGAAATAGACCGGCAGCGCAACCAGTAGGGGGCCGCGGCATCGGGGTTGAACTGCCATTGCAGTTCGCCCGTTGCACCATCAAATGCGGTGACGACATTGTTATAGGCGCAATGGAATACCTTGCCATCGGCATAGATCGGCGTGTTCTGGTCTTCATTGAGGAGCTTCACATTGGAAACCTGCCCGTGATGCGCCGTCCAGATGACTTCAAGGTCTTGCAGGTTTTCCTTGTTGATCTGGTCCAGTGGCGAATAGCGAATGCCTTCTCCCGTGCGGCCGTATTCACGCCATTCCTTGCCCATTGCGAGCGTTGTCTCGGTCTGTTTGCCGGGCGTTATGGCGATGTCGTTATAAATGGCTCCGTGCGGGAACAGCATCGCGGTGAAAAACGCTGCAAACACGGCCCCACTCGCCAGGCCGCCCGTGCGTGCCAACCTTGTCAACCCGCTGGTTCTGCCCGGGTCCGGCAATAGCGGAACTGAAAGAAGAATGACGGTGGCCAACACCAGCGGTGCCGCCATGCGTGGCACCCAGCCCCAAAAGTTCAGCCCGGTTTCATAGTACGTCCACAACACGGTGAACAAGAACACGGCCATGAACAGATACACGCCGTCGAGCGTTCCCTTCCACAGCCGCCAGCCTGACAAGACCAGCCCGACGCCGGCAACCACATAGTACCAGGAGCCCCCCAGCGTGACGAGGTAGATGCCGCCGGCCAGAAAAAATACGCCTGTGGCCATCAAGGTGGCGGCCAGGATCTGCAGCCACCAATGTCTGTGTCTGGATGCGAACGTCATGCTGGCCTGCTTTCGTGTTGGTAGATGTGGCTGAGAGTGCGTACCAGCCGGCTCTTACCCTGTTATTGTTGATATTTGCTGCTGTCATCCGCTACCGACGCCTTGTCTGAAGCGATGACCTACGCCACCTGCCGCTCCCGCCACCAGACATACAGGCCCGATGCAATGATGATGCAGATGCCGAGCCATTTCCAGGCGCCCGGCACGTCGTGAAACACGAAATAGCTGAGGGTCGTGGCAGAGACGATTTCCAGGTACTGAAATGGCGCAAGAACAGAGGCCGGCGCGCGCCTGAAGGCGTGGACGATCATCAAGTGGCACACGGTTGCGATGATGCCGACACCGGCGAGCATCAGCCACTGCACCGGGCTGGGCCAGATGAGGGCCAGTATGGAAATGCCCGCCGCAGAGCCCGCGCCTGCAACCAGTGCCAGGAATGCGAAACCCACGACACCGGAGAAGAACTGCATGGTGAGCGGGTCCTCGCTCGAGGCCAGTTTCTTGGTCAGGATCAGGTAGGTCGCAAACAGGCAGGCGGTCAGCACCGGCAGCAGGGAGACCGCGCCAAAGACCTCGTAACTGGGCTGGACAACGATCAACACGCCGATGAAACCAACGACGACTGCAATTCGTCTGCGCCAGCCGATGTGTTCTTTCAGGAACACGGCGGACAGGATGGTCAGGATCAGCGGTTCGACAAAGAACACCGCGATGGCGTCGGGCACCGGCATCCAGCGCAATGCGGTAAAGAAACTGGTGACGGCGCAAGCCATCAGCAGTGCGCGGGCAATATTCAGGCCGATGCGGTTCGGCAGCAGTCCGCTTGCGCCCCTGAGCCATACCAGCACCGGCAGAATAAGCAGTGCCTGGAAACCAAACCGCCATTGAGCCACCTGGATGCCGTTGATTTCCTTTGAAACAAGCTTGCCGAGGATATCCATCGACGGGATGACGAGCATTGCGACGGCCATCAGCGCGAGTCCGCGGGAAAGAGTTGCCTGGTCTGATGAGACCGCTGTCGAGTGTGATGTCATTGAACTGTCCGCCTGGCTCGCGACTTGGAGCCCGCGCCAAGGTGTGCGAAAACGGCGCGGGACGCAAGCATTGACGGTGTCGGCAAAATCATGCCGGATACGCGCAACAAAGCTTAACTGACGAAATGGAGAATTCCTGGGTGACAAGTGTCGAAATCAATAGCCGGGTCGTATGTTTTGGCGGCGAGCAGATACAGTTTTCACATGCCAGTGACGCTTGTCAGTGTGACATGACCGCTTCGATATACCTGCCGCCGCAGGCTGCCCATGCGAA
>CAYRLR010000389.1:0-3629 GCA_964424975.1 uncultured Anderseniella sp. | reverse complement strand
GTTTTGAATGTTACTCGTGAAAACCATGTACACGAATTCACTATTGCCCACTCTCCGCCGCACACTAGTTGTAAATCCGGGCCAGGTATATGCCCAAAACGGCATAGCCGGGCTGCTCCAGTGGTGCATCCAAATGGATGATTCGCGCGGTGGCGGATGGGGTGTTGCGATAGATGGTCATTGGTCTGATTTCCCCTTTTGAACCTGCTCGTGCGTCGTGTTCGGATTGCAACGCTTTTCATGTCAATCAGCATGTCAGGTCGGATATCATCAGGATGTGTGTTTTGTCACATTGCGGTTTTGTCCTGTGAGACTCAATCCGCAATCGCAGCATGGGCCAAACCGGGCAGGTGCCGAGGAAAAACCGGCGCTACACGCTGCAGGCTCTTGACCGCCATTGTCTTTTGGGACTCAATTGAGCGCATGCCATTACAATCATCATCTCCGGCCCAGTGCGGCCTCGATGCTGCCCGTCTCACACGCATTGACGACTGGATGCAGCGCTATGTCGACCAGGGCAGGTTTCCGTTTGCCGCAACCCTGATCGCCCGCAAGGGGCGGATTGCCTGGCAAGGGCATACGGGATTTGCTGACGTGGAGGCCAAGACCGCCTACACGCCCGACACGCTTGCGCGCATCTATTCGATGACCAAGCCGGTGACCTCGACGGCCTTCATGATGCTGTACGAGCAAGGCCTGGTGCATCTGGATGACCCGGTTTCGACATTCATTCCGGCGTTTGCCGATGCCCGGGTGCTTGTGCCCGGCGCAACGCAACTGGACCAGACCGAAGCATTGAACGTGCCGTTGACGGTGCACAATCTGCTTACCCATACATCAGGGCTCACCTACGGCTTCAACCAGGATGTGCTGTCGGAAACCTATGGCGCCAACCGGCTCGATTTTGGACAACGTGCCGGCGGACTGACAGAAACTGTCGCGCGCCTCGCCGCAACGCCATTGCTGTTTCAGCCGGGATCACGCTGGCACTATTCCGTCGCCACCGATGTTCTCGGCCGCATTGTGGAAGTCGTCTCCGGCAAGACACTGGACCGGTTCTTTGCCGACAACATTCTCGACCCACTGGACATGCATGACACTTCCTTTGTCGTGCCGTCGTCAAAACTGGGCCGGCTGGGGCCGTGTTACGCCTTCGATCCCAAGGGCGGATTGCCGGTGTTTCCGGCCGGGTTTGGCGAGGGCGAAGTTGATACCTTGTCCGGTGGCGGGGGCCTTGTCTCAACCGGCCGCGATTATCTTCGGTTTGCTGAAATGCTGCGCCGTGGCGGCGCGCTTGGCGAAGCGCGCCTGCTGGGCCCGCGCACCGTATCACTGATGACGTCCAATCATCTTCCCGGTGGTGTTGACCTGGCAACGCTTGGGCCCAGTGCATGGTGCGAGACTTCTTTCAGCGGCGTTGGCTTCGGCCTGGGATTCGCCGTCAACCTCGACCCTGCGCAATCGATGCTGTCGGCCAGCGTGGGTGATTTTTCCTGGGGCGGCATGGCCAGCACCTATTTCTGGTGTGACCCGAAAGAGGAAATGTCAGTGGTGTTCCTGACCCAGCTTCTGCCGTCCAGCTCGTGGCCCAACCGCAAGGAATTGCGGGCGCTGGTGTATCAGGCAATCGTGGATTGAAGCGAGGTCACAGTGACCGCGCGATCAGCACTTTCATGATCTCGTTCGAACCGCCATAAATCCGCTCGACACGGGCGTCGCGATACATGCGCGAGATCGGGTATTCGTCCATGTAGCCATAACCACCATGCAATTGCAGGCATCTGTCGATGATCTTGCATTGCAGATCGGTCAGCCAGTATTTGGCCATCGAGGCGGTCGTTGCATCAAGACCGCCGCTGATATGGCGTTCAATGCAGTTGTCGACTAACACCCTGGCGATGGTTGCTTCGGTCTTGCACTCGGCCAGCACGAACTGGGAATTCTGGAAATCGATAATGGATTTGCCAAACGCCTTGCGTTGCTTGACGTAATCAAGCGTCACAGTGAGCGCACGTTCAATCCTGGCGATGGCGTAAATTGCAATCAGCAGCCGTTCCTGGGGGAGTTGCTGCATGAGCTGTACAAACCCCTGCCCCTCTTCCGGGCCCAGCAGCGCGTCTGCAGGCACGCGCACATCATCGAAAAACAGCTCCGACGTGTCGTTTGACTTCATACCCACCTTGTCAAGATTCCGCCCGCGCCGGAAACCGTCAACCTGGTCTGTCTCAACGATAAACAGCGATGTACCCTTCGCCCCTGCCGACGGGTCGGTCTTGGTCACCACGACGATCAGGTTGGCCAGCTGTCCGTTGGTGATGAAGGTCTTTGATCCATTGATCACATAATGGTTGCCATCGCGCCTGGCTGACGTCCTGACGCCTTGCAGGTCGGAGCCTGCTCCCGGCTCGGTCATGGCAATCGCTGCGATGTATTCCCCGGTGGCCATTTTCGGCAACCAGCGCTGCTTCTGTTCGGGAGAGCCGTAGTGCTGGATATAGGGCGCAACGATGGCAGAGTGCAGGGGTCCGCCAAAGCCGTCACACCCATGCAGGTTTGCCTGGTAGGTGACAATCGCATCATGACCGAAATCCCCGCCCGGCCCGCCAAACTCTTCCGGCACCGCTGCACACAACAAGCCTGCAGCGCCTGCCTTTGTCCAGATATCGCGGTCGAACACACCGGCCTTTTCGAATGACTCGTAGCGTGGCGCTACTTCAGTTTCGAAAAACCTGCCGGCCTGCTCGACAAGCATCTTGTGGTCCTCGGCCATCCAGGCCGGTGTGGGCAGATCAAAGACACTCATATGGAATGGTCCGTTTCACAATGCACCTGACAAGGGCTCATGATCCGGCTTTCGGTACCCGGTCCGCAAGAAAAAAATGCCACCGGCTGTACCGGTGGCATTACATTCTTCGCATGGTGATCAGACACGTCCGAGCGATTCCGGTTTCAAGCGCAGCAAAACCGCGCTCTAGACGTTCACCTGGATCAGCTAGATCAGCTGGCTTTCGCCTTGGCCAAGTTGCCCTCAGTGCGCTCTTTCAGCATGCCGTCGACAATTTCAACAGTACGCTTGAGATCGAGTATCGCCTCATCAAGTTCAACACGCTGTATCTGCAATGCTTCCAGACGCTCGCGCATTTTGGTCGAGGCAACCCGCAGCTGGGTCAACTGGCCGTCACGCAAACTGTAGAGATCCAGCAGTTCCTTGATTTCCTCGAGCGAGAAGCCAACCTTTTTGCCGCGCAGGATCAGCTTCAGGCGTGCCCGGTCGCGGTACGAAAACAGCCTCGTCCAGCCGCGTCGTCCCGGGCTCAGCAAACCCTTCTGTTCGTAAAAGCGCAGGGTTCGCGGTGTTACCTCGAACTCTTTGCACAATTCCGTAATCGAATATGTCCGATCGCGGTCTTCGTAGTCCCCCGGTTTAACAGCCATAAATTACCTTTCAGCCTGGCTTTGACCAGGCAAGTATTGGATTTAAGTTGATACTTGAACTCGCTTCCGTCCCACATCAAACCCAGGGAAAACTTTACCCGATTTCAAAGTGCGGCAAGAAATTACCTGCGGCCATGTCATAGAATCACCAATGATGCAACTAAAAAACTTATATATATCGATTTGGCCAATCA
>CAYRLR010000388.1:0-3634 GCA_964424975.1 uncultured Anderseniella sp. | reverse complement strand
AAAAACCACATCTCGCTGCATCTAAAATCGACGCCACTTGGGAAATAGGGGCTTATATATAAGTGCCGATTGTACAAAGGCCAATGCTGCGGCATGTTGATTATACCTCACATGGCCCCAAACACCCGAATTTCTACTTCATAGCAATCAAGTGTGATTAAAAATGCGTTTTTTCCTGTTTCTAGCCTTTGTCGTGGTCCCCATAGTGGAGATCGGACTGTTTTTGAAGGTGGGCTCCTACATTGGTGTGCCCGCGACGCTGGCGCTTATCATCGTGACCGCCATTGCCGGCACCATGCTGGTGCGCAGCCAGGGCATTGATGTCATTCGCAAACTGCAGAGTTCAGCCGATCGCGGTGAAATGCCGGTGGAGGCCCTGGTTCAGGGTCTGTTCGTGTTGCTGGCGGGCGTGCTTTTGCTGACACCCGGTTTTGCCACGGATACACTGGGATTCGCGCTGTTGATACCCCCGGTACGCAAACTGATCGCCGCAAAACTCTGGAAACTGATCGAACCGGGTGTCGTTACATCAACGCAATGGTCATCAGGCCATACCAGCACCCACGCCAACCGGCAGGGCGCGACCGTTATCGATATTGAAGCTGTGGAAGTTCATGAGACCACCGGAAGTGATGCAAAAAAACCCGGTGGCAAGCGGCTCAATCCATAGTGTTGACGGCACGGATGTGATCGGACATTTGTCGCGCGGGATGATAACTTGCGCGAATTAAACTAGCGTGATAGCCACGCGGTCTATAAATAACACGATTTTAAGACTCAAAGGGCACATTGAACATGGCGAAAGCGGCAAAGAAGGCAAGCAAGACAGCTCCAGCACCAATGGCGGCGGCAGGAGCGCCCGGCGCAGCCGGCAGCAACGGAGCTACGCAAGGCGCTGCGCCTTCGATGAAAATTCTCGGCCAGTATGTAAAGGATCTTTCATTTGAAAATCCTGATGCACCGCGCTCACTCGCCGGCCAGGAAGGCCAGCCCGAAATCAACATTTCGGTCAATGTGAATGCCAAGCCGCTGGCTGATACGGATTTCGAGGTTGAACTGCATCTCGATGCAAAGGCGATGAACGGGGACAAGGTCGTGTTTGCGACCGAGCTGCTCTATGCAGGCATTTTCCGGCTGGAGAACATCCCGCAGGATGCCCTGCACCCGATCGTGCTGGTTGAATGCCCGCGAATGATCTTTCCGTTCGCCAGGCAGATCGTTGCTGATGTGACCCGCAATGGCGGTTTCCCGCCCCTGATGCTCGATCCGATTGATTTTGCCGCAATGTACCAGCAGCGCATCGCCGCCGAAGCGGGCGCTGCGAAATAACAGCAAGCCGGTAATACCTGCCAGATCAGTGTGCCTGCCGGTTATTGTAACCGACAGGCATGAGGCTGAATAATTCCAGAGCCCTGAAACGCTTCACCAAAAGCGCGTCAAAACAAGAGACCAAGCGGTCTAGCTGTTGCTGGCAGTTCGCCACAACGCCTTGTCTCCCAGACCGGCAATCATCTCATTGTGGGCATCGACCTCGGCCTGGCTCAACCTGCTGGCAAGAGGTGCCGGACGTGCGCTCACCCTGGTTTGCCCGACTTCAACTTTCCTGACAGTCTGCCCGGAGTCACTGGTCAGGCCCAGCACGGTCTGGCGACCGCCGATCAACTCCATATAGACGTCTGCCAACAGTTCGGAATCCAGCAACGCGCCATGCTTGTCACGCCTGGAATTGTCTATGCCATAGCGCCGGCACAGGGCATCAAGACTGTTCGGACCCATTGGATACCGCTTGCGGGCCAGTGCCAGTGTGTCGATTACCCTATCCATCGAGAGTTGCTCAACGTCCATCCACGAAAACTCGGCATTGAGAAACTTCATGTCGAACGGCGCATTGTGGATGATCAGGACACCGTCTTCGATAAACCTGAGAAAATCCTGCGCTACATCTGCAAACAGCGGTTTTGACGCCAGAAATTCCTGCGACAGGCCATGCACGTTGAAGGCCTCTTCAGGCATGTCGCGCTGCGGATTGATGTACTGATGATAGACATTGCCGGTGGGAATGTGATTGAGGAGTTCCACAGCGCCGATTTCAACGATGCGATGACCGGTGAAGGGATCGAGACCCGTGGTTTCCGTATCCATCACGATTTCACGCATGTTCGAGGCCTCCGGCAAGCGATTGAAGTTGTTTTACAATAGCAAGAACCTGGGCGCGTGTAACATCGATCTCCACGCCGGTTGATATTATGCGGGTGGCCCTGGTGCGTTTTTCCGCGTCCGGGATCTGCCGGGCCAGTATGGCGTCAAACTTTGCTTCGGTCATACCCGGCCTTGCCAGCGCCCGGGCCCGTTGAACCTCATAAGGTGCAGACACTACCAGGATTTCAGTAAATTCCTCGGCTCGCCCCGTCTCAAACAACAAGGGGATATCGAAAACCGCGATGTTGCTGCCAGACGACTCGACTGATTTCATGAACGCCGCCTGTTCCTCGCGAACCAGGGGATGAACAATGGCTTCGAGCTTTTGCATCGCCTCGGCGTCATTCAGAACCTGTTTTGAAAGTTCAACACGGTCGATCGCACCATCCCTGACGGCGGCCGGAAACAGCCGACCCACTGGTGAAACGGCTTTGCCGCCTTTCGCATACAGACGGTGGACGGCCGCATCGGCATCGAATACCGGTACTCCGGCATCGCGCAGCATGGCTGCGACTGTCGATTTACCCATGGCAATAGACCCGGTAAGCGCGACCTTGAGGATGGATCTGTCAGTCATGAGACAGCAGATCCTGCTCAACCAGCGCCCGCAACTCGCCGGTTACCTGCGGTCGAATGCCGAACCACAGGTGAAATCCCGGTACTGCCTGGTGCAACAGCATGCCCAGTCCGTCAAGTACGGGCCGCCCCAGGCTGCGGGCGCGGGCCAGCAATTCGGTTTCCAGCGGTGCGTAGACAATATCGCTGACGATGCAATCTCCCCCGGTCTGCTCAACAGGAAACAGCAATGGCTGCCGGCCAGTCATGCCCAGAGAGGTTGTATTGATGATCAAATCGACAAGCGGTGCCTTTGAAGCTATTTCGTTCCATTCCAACGGCTTGATTATGTCGGGCTGGAGCCCGGCGATCTGTTCAGCTTTTTCCACTGTCCGATTGGCAATGTAGATCACCGAGCAACCGCCTTTCACCAGCGCGTCCGCAATGCTCCGGGCGGCCCCGCCGGCGCCGAGTACCAGTACCCTAGCGCCTTTCAACTGGAAGTCAGGATGGGTGTTTTGCAGGTGGTCGACATACCCCGTGCCGTCGGTCGAGGTTCCCCGCACAAGGCCATTGCTGCGGTAGACAGTATTGACGCTGCCGGTCGATCTGGCGGCATCGTCCACGACATCGAGATATGGAATGACCGCCTGCTTGTACGGGATAGTCACATTGCAGCCAAGCAAACTGCCGTCGCGGATGGAGGCCATGAAACCGGGCAGTTCGGTTGCAGGCAAATCACAAACGCCATATTCAGCATCCACCCCATACTTGGACATCCAGTAATTGTGGATAAGCGGTGATCTTGAGTATGTGATGCCATGTCCCAGAAAACAGACATGCCGGTTTGTTTTCGAGTTCATTGCTAGTTGCTCTGTTT
>CAYRLR010000387.1:344-3641 GCA_964424975.1 uncultured Anderseniella sp. | reverse complement strand
ACAGATGCGGCGGGCAATGTGGGGCCTGCGGGAACCCATGTTATTGCGATAGATACGATAGCTCCGGGTGCTCCGGGAATTGACACGGTTGCGACCGATGACGTGGTGAACGCTGTTGAAAAAGCGGCCGGAATAGAAGTGACTGGTCCGGCTGCCGTTGGGGCTTTGGTCTCGGTGACCCTTGGCACGACAACCCATACAGCAACCGCCACGGGCGGGGCCTGGAGCGTGACCTTTGCCCCAGGTGAAATTCCCGCGGATGGCGCGGCCACAATCACGGCTACGGCGACGGATGCAGCAGGGAACACCAGCGTTGCAGGCACGTTGCCGATTACGGTTAACACGGCGGCCCCTGCTGCACCGATCATTGCCTTGGTTGAAGGCGACGACATTGTAAACGCTGTTGAATCCGGTGGTGGAGTAGACGTCAGCGGCACGGCTGTTGCCAATGCCTCGGTTCTGGTCAGCCTTGGATCTGGCGGTGCCACACGCACTGTGAACGCCGACGGCGATGGCAATTGGACCGCAAACTTTGCGTCCGGCGATACGCCAGCGGATGGAGCCGCAACCATCAGCGCGGTTGTGACAGATTCTATTGGCAATGTATCAGCAGCGGCAACGCGCCCGATCACGGTTGAGGCACGGGCACCGGATGCGCCGGTGATCTCGGACGTTGCGACTGATAATGTTATTAATGCCGCCGAGAAGGCTGCTGATGTCGCTGTTTCCGGTACGGCCGAGGTGGGGGCATCGGTTGCCGTCACGCTTGGAACGAAAACAAATTCGGTGACTGCCGATGGTTCTGGCAACTGGACCACGTCCTTTGCGTCCACCGAGGTTCCAGCCGACGGCGCTGCGACGATCTCAGCAACTGCGACCGACGCGGCGGGCAACGTTGGCGATCCGGGCACACGGGCCGTTCAGATTGATACCGCAGGCCCGGCTGCACCGGTGATTTCGACCGTTACATCCGATGATTTAATCAACGGTTCAGAAAAAGCTGCGGGCGTGACCATTTCTGGGACCGCCGAGTTTGGGTCGTCTGTGGCCGTTACTCTTGGAACAACAACTCATACGGCGACGGCAGATGGCACTGGTGCCTGGAACGTTGACTTTGCGTCGGAAGAAACTCCTGATGATGGCAACGTCACGGTTTCGGCAATCGCAACAGATACTGCCGGCAATGTTGGCGCAACTGGCACGCATGATATCGTCATAGATTCAACCGCCCCAGAAGCCCCGACCATTTCAGATATTTCGACAGACAATACGATTAACGCCGACGAGAAATCTGCCGGGGTTGCGGTTTCCGGCAAAGCCGAGGCCAACGCATCGGTTGCGGTCACGCTTGACGGAACGACCCGTACTGTCAACGCGGATGGAAGTGGTGACTGGACCACAACGTTTACTTCCGGTGAAATTCCGTTAGATGGCAATGTTACCGTTTCGGCGGTTTCAACAGATTCAGGCGGTACGACTGGACCGGCGGGAACCCGTGCGATCCTGATCGATACCGTGGCCCCTGCGGCCCCGGTCATTGCCATCGTCGCAAATGACGACGTGGTCAATGCAGATGAAAAATCGACTGGCGTTGATGTTTCCGGCACGGCGGAGGATGGGTCGTCGGTCGCTGTGACGCTCAATGGGGTCACCCATACGGCAACTGCAACCGGTGGGAATTGGACCGTAGCGTTTGCGACGGGCGAACTTCCTGCCGATGGCAATTCGACCATCTCGGCGGTTGCAACCGATGTGGCAGGCAATGTGGGGCCAGCGGGAACGCGCGCGATTGCGTCTGATGCGACGGCTCCGATTGCACCGGTCGTTGCCTTGGTCACGACGGATGACGTGGTGAACGCCACGGAAAAAGCAGCGGGCATTGTCGTGACCGGCACGGCTGAAAACGATGCTTCGGTTGCGGTGAAATTTGGCGCGACGACGCATACAGTATTGGCGGATGGTAGCGGCGCGTGGAGCGCAACGTTTGCGGCTGGCGAAATCCCCGACGATGGGGCTGCTACGATCTCAGCCACGGCAACCGATACGGCGGGCAATTCAGGCGTAGCGGGCACCCGAGCTGTCACCGTTAACACAGCGGCCCCGGCGGCTCCGTTTATTTCGCAAGTTGAAGGCAACGACATTGTAAACGCAGTTGAATCCGGCGGTGGCGTTGATGTCAGCGGCACAGCCGTTGCCAATGCCTCCGTCCTTGTCACTCTTGGTGACGGAGGCGCTACAAGAACAGTGAACGCCGACGCTTTGGGCGATTGGGCCGCCAGCTTTGACCCTGGCGACACGCCAGCGGATGGTGCCGTAACCCTTAGCGCGGTTGCAACCGATCCGAACGGCAATGTCTCTGCGGCAGCAACGCGGGCGATTACTGTGGATACAACCGCCACAGCTCCGACCATTGACGTGGTTGAGGGCGACGACAGAATTACCGGTGGTGAATCGGAAAACGGCATCTTTTTGCGCGGGACTGCGGATAGCGGTAACAGCGTAGAAGTTGACTATGGCGGCACCACAAAAACTGTCACCGCGAACAGCGGCACGTGGGAGGCATATTTCACCCGCGCCGAGCAGCCCGCAGACGGCACAATTGTCGCCAGCGCAACCGCGACGGATGAAAATGGCAATGTTTCTGCCCCGGCGACTCGCCCAATACTGGTCGATAGAACCCTTGATATTACGATTTCTCAATCGGGCGAGGAAGCTGACTTTGACAACTTGATGCTCGGGACCGTTTTCAACCCGGCAGCAAATCCAACTGGGCCGAAAGATGCGACGCAGTTTTCTTTAACCGCCACAGATCCGGCTGGATTGCCTACAGGCGTTTATTTGGCCGAAATCACTGGCACGGGTATGGTCTATGATCCGACCACCGGCGCACCAAATGCTGGCATAATCCATTCGGCGACGTTCAGCCTTGGTGGCAACGAAGTCTACCGCATCGAAGGCGCAAACGTCCCAGCCGCGGATGTTTCTGCCGCGTCAATGGCAATAATCCTTAACGGAGGGACCAATCTCGGACCCTTTAAAGACCTGTTATCGCAGTACAATTTTAACATTACGGGTTCGGCTGGAAATGATGGCGTGAACCTAGGGCTCAACGGCAGCGTGTTCTCCGATGTGTTCAACATGGGTGACGGTCATGACGGATTCTACGGCAACGGTGGTGATGACGTTGTCAATGGCGGCGACGGCGATGACTGGTTCTTTGCCTGGACCGGCAACGACACCTTTAATGGCGGGGCAGGATATGACTGGTTCCACGGCGGGGCCGGAGACGATGTCTTT
>CAYRLR010000387.1:0-334 GCA_964424975.1 uncultured Anderseniella sp. | reverse complement strand
TGCCGATAGCGATATGGCATCGTACCAGGATGCCGCCTCAGCCGTTAACATTGACCTGAACAACGCAACCCATGCCGACGGCGACGGTGGCACCGACACGCTGATCAGCGTTGAACGGCTGCGTGGTTCTGCTTTTGATGACACGCTGACCGGAGACGGTAATGCCAATGTTTTCCAAGGCATGCAAGGTGATGACACGATTGATGGCGGTGGCGGCATCGAAAATGAAGTGCGCTACGACCGTGATGATCGATCCGGTGGCACCAACGGTGTGACCGTTGATCTTGGAGCCGGAACGGCGACAGACGGGTTTGGTGATACAGATACGCTGTCA
>CAYRLR010000386.1:0-3648 GCA_964424975.1 uncultured Anderseniella sp. | reverse complement strand
TGTCCATGCGACGGGCCATTTCCACGCATCCGCTTCTTGTCAAATATTTCAAGGTCCTGACGGCCGGTGACATGATCCCGGAAACCTACCGCGAAAGCGGTGTGACTTCCTATTATGATCCGGATCAGGGCTGGACCGATATCTGGGAGTGCTGGGCCAGAGATGAATTTGTTCTGGATGCAACCCGTGTCACTGTGGCGGTCGGAGATACCGGCTGGGATGGTGATACGTTCAAGACCCAGATCCTGATGGACAAATACGGCATCCAGATCAACAAGACATCGCGCAACACCGTGCTGTTCATGACCAATATAGGCACCACCCGGTCATCGGTCGCCTATCTGATCGAGGTGCTGGTGCAGATTGCCCAGGAACTGGACGAACTGCTCGACGATGCCTCGAAAATGGAGCGGCTCAGCTTTGAAAGGCGGGTCAAGAACCTGATGGAGGACTTGCCGCCATTGCCTGACTTCAGCCGGTTCCACGATGCATTCCGTGCCGACCAGGTCACGCCGGAAGGCGACATTCGGTCAGCATTTTTCCTGAGCTACGACGAGAACAACTGCGATTATCTGGACCTGGACCATGACGGTCTGGCCAGCGCGGGCAAGGACATTGTCTCGGCCTCGTTCATCATCCCGTATCCGCCGGGCTTCCCGATCCTGGTGCCTGGCCAGGTCATTTCGGCTGAAATACTGGCCTTCATGCGCGCCCTCGACGTCAACGAGATTCACGGGTATCGGCCTGATCTGGGCTTGAGGGTGTTCACCGAGGAAGCGCTGGTGCGCCATGCCGCAAAACATCTGTCGGAAGCGGCAGAATAATTTTTGGTGGTCTAACAAAAAGACAAACAGAGGGAGACAGACATGCCTAAGAAAGTTCTCAAAAACATCTCGGAAATCCGTCGGTATTTTCACCGTAATGAAGATCCGATCTACTTTGTGTCCGCAACCAATTTCAACCTGCTGGGCCTGGATGAATGGGTCAAGAACTTCAAGTATATCTGCTATATCGACTGTTATGACGGGCGCCACCCGAACGTTTTCTGTCCGTCTGAGCAGCCTCATGCCGAGTTCCAGTCGATCGAGGACATCAACAATTACCTGTTGCAACACAAGGAAGTGGTCGACCTGATCAAGCGGCGCGGCGGCAAGCCGCATTTTGTGTTCCTGATGTTTGACGAGGAGACCGAACGCCTGGCTGCAGAACTGGGCGGCGAAGTCTGGTTTCCGAAGGCCAAGCTGCGCACACGCTGCGACAACAAGATCGAGACGGTTCGCATCGGCAACAAGGCCGGCGTACCATCGGTGCCCAACACGCTGTCTGAACTGAAGGACTACGACCACCTCAAAAAGGTCTGCGAGAAGGCCGAACTGGGCAATGACCTCGTGCTGCAGTCGGCGTTCGGTGACAGTGGCCATACCACCTTTTTCATCAAGTCCGAGGCAGATTTCCGCCGCCATGAGCATGAAATTGTCGGTGAGGGCGAAATCAAGATCATGAAACGCATTGATTGCCGCGGGTCGGCAATTGAAGCGTGCGCCACCTCGCAAGGCACCATTGTCGGACCTCTGATGACCGAGCTTGTCGGCTTCGGCGATCTGACGCCTTACCGCGGCGGCTGGTGCGGCAATGAAATCTTTTCAACTGCGTTTCCCCCCAAGACGCGTTCAAAGGCCCGTGAACTGACCTTCAAGTTTGGTGAGCAGCTGCGCAAGGAAGGCTATCGCGGCTACTTCGAACTCGATTTCCTGATCGACAAGAAGACCGGCGATATCTGGCTGGGTGAACTGAACCCGCGCATAACCGGTGCGTCGTCAATGACCAATCACGCGGCTTTTGCCCATGCCGATGCGCCGCTGTTCCTGTTCCATTTGCTGGAATTCTCGAAGAGAGGCTTCAAGCTCGACGTGGACGAGCTGAACAAGCGCTGGGCAGACCCGGACATGATCGACAGCTGGTCACAGATGGTCATCAAGCATACTGATGACAGCGTCGATATTCTGACCGAAGCGCCCCAGACCGGCATCTACAAGATGCTGGATGACGGGCGGGTGGTATTCGACCGGTTCGACTATCACAGGCGGGCTGTCGAAAGTGAAAACGAAGCCTTTTTCCTGCGCATCCTGAAGCCGGGTGATTATCGTTATGAGGGTGCCGATCTCGGTATTCTGGTGACGCGGGGCCGTTCGATGACAACTGGCTTCAAACTCAATGACCGGGCGCAGAAATGGATCCATGGCATCAAGAACAGTTTTTCTGCCCGTCCCATGGATGTAGCCGGTGCAGTTGCCGAGCCGGCCTTCAAGATATTGTAGGAAAACCTTGCAGACTCTCTGGCGCGCCATAAGTGAAGCACAGCCTGGTCCCCGGTGGGCCGGGCTGTTTGCCGAATACTGGCCGGCATACCAGCGCTGGTGGTTGCGTGAGGGCGAGGGAGAGCGCGCCACTTACCTGGAAGGCCGGCGCGCACTCAAACAGCACATGCCCGAACTGCTGCCGCTGTATGATGATCTGTGCAGCCTTGCCGGCGGCGGCGATCACGCGGCGCGGTTCTTGAGCTTCTATTGCCCGCCGCCATACCTGTCCGGCTGTTCGCAGGCCATCTGGCCCGGTGAAGAGCCGGTGCTGGTGCGCAATTATGATTATAACCCGGCTGCGTTCGACAGCCTGATCCTGCACACCGGCTGGCTGGGCCGCAAGGTGATGGGCACCAGCGACGGCCTGTGGGGCTTGGTCGACGGGGTCAATGATGCAGGCCTTGCCATTTCGCTGACCTTTGGCGGCAGGCGGCAGGTGGGCGAGGGATTCGGGGTGCCGCTGATCCTGCGCTACGTGCTGCAGACCTGCGAGACCGCGGACGAGGCAGCCCGGACGCTGGAACGCATACCGACCCACATGAGCTACAACGTCACCGTGCTGGATAAACACCGCAACCATGCCACCGTGCTGATGGCGCCGGACCGCCCGTCCCTGGTGACCAATGCGGCAGTGGCGACCAATCACCAGTGGACAGTTGAGTGGGACACGCATGCCAGGTTCACCTCTACCGTTGAGCGCGAGCGTTATCTGCTGCAGCGCCTGACCCTGCATGTGGACACCGAAGACAGGTTCATCGGCGCCTTCCTGAAACCGCCGCTGTATTCGACCGCCTACGCGCAAGGTTTCGGCACCTTATACACCGCCGTGTATCGGCCGCGACTGGGTCAGATGGAGATACGATGGCCGGGAACCACGTGGAAGTTCTCAATTGACGAATTTGCGGCTGCTGGCCGGCAGATCTATACCCCGGATATAGCCCGTAGCAGTTAGATCGTTCATCACGACGATATGTCGTCTTCGGAGAACGGCGTGAGGCACTAAAGCGGTTTGACCAGCTTCAATTACCCGGCGCCACAGCAATTTTGGCCTTGCTGAATGGGCGGACAGGGCACGGTGCCGTAGGAACAATAGACGCAACAGTCGCCCGGCTTGGGTCGCAGCACCTGGCTGCATCCCTTGCAGTCATAAAACCACTGGCAGGCATTGGTTGGCATTATCTCGGTTTCAACATGCCCACATAGCGGGCAGGTTATTGTCGATGTCAGCTCGATTGAACCGTCTTGCGTTTCCATACGGCATACCCCGTGATTGCAATGAAGATAGCCA
>CAYRLR010000385.1:0-3648 GCA_964424975.1 uncultured Anderseniella sp. | reverse complement strand
CCCCCATAAAGCTGACGGTAGTTCCGGACGATCAGGCCGGAGTTGAAGCTGCTCCGGCGGCTGCACCCGCAGTGACCAGGGTGGTTCAAGTCGCAAGACAGAACCCGCAACTCGTTGTCGCAACCAAGGCTGACTGGACACGCTTGCCGGCCATGCTGGCGCCTCGGGGCGCGAAGATCTGCGTCAATCGGAACTTCAGTATCGGGGACCGCAATATCCATGTTGTCAGTCTTCCTGAACAGGTCGTCGAAGAATTCACCCGCAATGCCAGTCGCTGGGAAGAGACCGTGTTCGTTGAACCCGATCCCTGCCGCAACAAAGAGGATGACAAAGACCCGCTGTATGAGAGTTCGGGGCTGTGGGGTCAGGCATTTGACAATCAATGGGCGATCAAGCGGGTCGGCTACGAAGAACAGAAATTTCCCCAGTGGCTGACCAAATCGTCAACTGCAAAAGACGTGACCGTGGCGGTCATAGATACCGGGCTGGACTGGTATCATCCCGATATTTCCCATGACAGGATCTGGACCAATCCCGGCGAGGTGCAGGGAAACGGGATTGATGACGACCACAACGGCTATGTTGACGATATTGTTGGCTGGAACTTCGTGCGCAACAGGAACAAGCCCTGGGATTATGACGGGCACGGCACGTTCGTGACAGGTGTGATTGCCGCCGCGCAGCACAACGGCATTGGTATTTCAGGCATCAGTTCTTCGGCAATGATCATGCCGTTGAAGGCGCTTGACGCTTTCGGCAGGGGGTATGCATCCATGGCGGCCGAAGCCATCAACTACGCAGCAGAACATGATGCGCAGATCATCAATCTGAGCCTTGGCGGCAGGACGCTCACCAAGGTTGAGCAACTCGCGGTTGATCACGCTCGAAGCAAGGGTGCCATTGTTGTTGTTGCTGCAGGCAATTCGGGCCAGTCGGTTGCCGACTTTTCACCCGCCGGCCTGCGCGGCGTGATTACTGTCACGGCAACTGACCGCAAGGACAGGCGCGCCGGATTTTCGAATTGGGGACCCCTGGTCGATATAGCCGCCCCCGGTGTTGATGTGTTGAGCTTGCGGGCCCGGCGCACCGACCTGTTGTCACTCATTCGCGGGGTAAAATACAAACGCGGTGACGGTATTCTTGGCGAGGATAAGTCCTACTACAGGGCAAGTGGAACGTCGTTTGCTACGCCTATCGTCACCGGGACAATATCGGAGCTTCTGGGCCGCAATCCGACACTCACCCCCGAGCAGGCCACCCGGATGGTGCTGCACTCGGCACGCGATATCGAAACGCCCGGCGTCGATAATTATACCGGCTACGGTTTGCTGGACGCCACGGCAGCGCTTTCGGCTGATCCTGACTATTTCAATGAAAGCCGGATCAGCGGTGTCGAGGTTGTAACCCGCAATGGCAAGCCGGTATTGCGGGTCATGGGAACATCAGACGCCGACGACTTCAAAGAGGCCGTCATTCGCCTTGGCAAGGGTGACGATCCGCAAAAGTGGCTTGAGGTGAACCGGAAAATTGCGAAACCGGTGACGGCCGGTACGTTGATTGAATTACCGGCAGGGGTATTCAAGGGGGCGACACAATGGACGATCAGACTGATCACACGGCACAAGAACGGGCCTGAACGCGAGGCGCGCTTCAGCCTGAAACTTGGATAAGGATGTTCCGGAGCAACAAGCTTGTTCCAGCAATTTGGAAGCGATCAGGTTCATGGTTTTTGGTTGTTGCAATCAAAAACCGGCCTGGTCCAGGAGTTGATCGCAATGAAGCAGTACTGTCTTTCACGGGTTGTGGCGTTTTCAATCGGCCTGGTGCTGGCTTTGCCTGCACATGCCGTGATCGTCGATATCGACATTGAAACCGAAGGCGAACCGGTTCCCGGCGCGTCGATTTCATTCCGCACACCCGGTGGCAAAGACCTGCCGGACATTCAGGTAACAGCTGTTCCTGAAGAGGATGAGGCTATTGAAGAGGATGTACCGGACCGAGTGGTGGTGGTCGACATCCCGACGACAGACGAAGATGAAGACAAGCCGCAACGGGACCGCCCTGAAAAGGACAGTGATCCGAAGCGGGAAGCCGGCAATGATGAACCCGAAAAACCGAAACCTGGACGTTACCGGGTAGATATCCCGGACGACCTGGTTGGCCGGGAGCTGGTCGTTGTGGTGAGCAAGGGCGATGAACTGGTGAAACGCGATCCGATAAAGGTGGAACGCGATACATCGCACATTGCCGTTGAGGCCTATGATCCGATTGATGCACGGCTGTCGATCAAACTGGCGCAGGCCGGCAAATGCCGGCTTCGCAAGACCTGCAACTATCAGCTCGAAGTGGAGAATGAGGGGACCGGCATTTACAAGGGGCCATTGTTTCTGACCGGTGTGCTGCACGGCACGGTGGGCGGGCCCGGCAAGGATGGCGGCTGGCTATGTGGCTATAGCGGGCGCGGCAAGCAGATTTGCCATAACCAGGTTTCGCTGCAGCCTGGTGACACGCAATCCTGGACGTTGGCTTCCAGGTTGCCCCGGCGCCTGCCGCGGCGTGCTTCAAACTGTCTGGAAATTGACGTTTTCGGCCAACAGGCGAGCGGGCGGGTCGAGCCGCTGCTGATGGCGGTGCAAATTGGCCTGACCCGGCAGGGTGTTGAGGCCGGCCGTCCGGACGGGATCATGGGACCCAGGACGGCCGCTGCGATCCGGCAGTTCACCGGCCAGGACGGATATGAAGGAACCGATGATCTGGGTGATGTGTTCAAGGCCCTGTACGGGCTTTCGCCGGCGCGATTGAGCCGATTGGGCATCTCCGGCCAAAAACACTGCCAGCGTGTGGCGCTGATCAGCGTGCCGAAGCCTGCAAAAAGAACATCCAAACCCAAGCGCCGCAGACCGCGGGCCCATGATGATGATGATTTTGACGACTATGATGATGATTATGATTATTATCCGCGGGCTGGTATCGGCATTGGTCTGGGTCTGCTGAACAATCGCTTTCATCGCGGTCGCCGGTATGATCGTCAGCGGGGCCGCCGCCATGACCGCCGCAACCGCCGTGAACGCCGCGGTCGTGGTCAGCGTCGCCAACAAGTCGAGGACTATTGATATCAGTCGATGAGTTGGATCTGCTGTAGAGCGATGGCATGACTATGCGGCAGTCAGGGCAGGGTCATTGCGCCAATCACGGCACCAGTCATCAAGGTTGACAAGGTGCCCGAGACCAGCGAGCGCGGACCAAGGGACAGGATATCGGCTCGTCTGTCCGGACACAGTGCCATCAGACCACCGGTCATGATCCCGAGGGAACCGAAATTGGCGAAACCGCACAATGCATAAGTCAGAATCAGCCTGCTGCGATCCGACAGAGTCGCTTCGTTCATATCCGCCAATTGCAAATATGCAATCAGTTCGTTGAGCACGGTCTTCACGCCGATCAACTGGCCTGCCTGTGCTGCTTCGCTCCAGGGTATCCCGATCAGAAGTGCAAGCGGTGTCATTGCCCAGCCAAATATCTGCTGTGCCGAAATTGACAGGCCAAACGGCGATGTGGCGGCTGACAGTGCCATATCCACCAGGGCGACAAGTGCAACCATGACGACAAGCATGGCCGAGACCGACACCACCAGGCGAATGCCATCCG
>CAYRLR010000384.1:0-3651 GCA_964424975.1 uncultured Anderseniella sp. | reverse complement strand
CACGGTATCACACAGCGTCGTTGCTTCCTTGATTGCACCACTGGGATGACCAACCGTGAAGACCATGGCGTCAATTTTGTTGTCACACACTGCCCGGGCCTGGTTTGTGGACTTGAGCTCGGTTACCAGCTCGAAATCCTTGGTCGTCCAGCCCTTCGCTGCCATCAGAACATCCATTGTCCCGCGCTGGCCCGACCCCGGATTGCCAATGTTGACGCGCTTGCCTTTCAGATCATCGAAAGACTTGATCCCGGAGTTTGCCCGCGCCACAACAGTGAATGGTTCCGGATGAACCGAAAACACCGAGCGCAGTTCCTCAAACGGTTTGTCTTCCTCGAATTTTGATGAGCCTTTGTAGCTGTGGAACTGCCAGTCGGACTGGGCGATGCCAAAATCAAGCGCGCTGGCACGAATGGCTTTCAGATTGTAAACCGAGCCGCCGGTGGACTCTACCGTACAGCTGATTCCGTGCTCCGCCTTGCCCCGGTTTACCAGCCGGCAAATGGCGCCACCTGTGGGAAAATAGACCCCGGTCTTGCCCCCTGTGCCGATCCGGATGGAGGTTTCCGCAGCTTCAGCAGTTGTCATGCTGGCTGCCGCCAACACGGTTGCGCAAACCCAGATACCAAAAAATCTGTTCATCACCCTACCCCGAATTGTTATGTTTCTGCCCGGCGCAGGAAGCTGCGTCGGCATCAGTCCCTCAACGTCCTTGATCACAAGGCTACGATAATCCGGGCCAAAGGCAAGTCTTATTGTTGAAATTCGGGGGTTCATGCTCCCGTTGCGCACTGCGACGCGGGAGCCTGATTGGCTTTCCTGACCTCGGAAAACAGCGTCATCAGAAGTCTGAAATGGTGCCCCCAGCCGGACTCGAACCGGCACGCCCTCACGGACAACAGATTTTGAGTCTATCGCGTCTACCAGTTCCGCCACAGGGGCCTCAAATCGAGCCGGATAATAGGCACAAGCGATCACCCGTCAACATCAAACATCACCACCGGCCAAATGAGTCTCGAACCAAGCAACGAATTCACAAGTTCAATGGACAAATCATCGCGCCCGGCGTATTGCCTTCGCCCATGCTGAAAAATCTTTACGACTGGTTGATGAGACTTGCCGGCCACCGCCACGCGCAGTGGTATCTGTCGGTAATTTCGTTCATCGAGAGTTCGGTGTTCCCGCTACCGCCGGACGCCATGTTGATCCCGATGACACTGGCCAAACCTGAAAATGCCTGGCGCTATGCAACCATCTGCACCATCGCCTCGGTGCTTGGAGGCCTGCTCGGATACTATATCGGCTATGCGCTGTTCGACACGCTCGGACAGTGGATACTGAGCGCCTATCATCTTGACGACAAGTTCTTCGAGTTCCAGCAGAAGTTCAATGAATGGGGTTTGCCGATTGTGTTTTTTGCCGGCCTGACGCCATTTCCCTACAAGGTCGTGACCTTGATGAGCGGCGTTACCGAAATGGCCCTGCCGACATTTATTGCAGCATCGGTTGTCTCGCGCGGCCTTCGCTTCTACCTGGTTTGCGGCCTGCTGTACTGGCTGGGAGAACCCATGCGGGCGTTCATCGAGAAATATCTCGGCTGGCTGACGCTGGCTGCAGGCGTGGCCCTGGTGGGCGGGTTCGCTGCCATTAAATACCTGTAATGAATAGATCGGGGATGTCACTGTGACCAGGACCAAATCTGTACGCAAGCTTGTGCTGCTTGCCTTTCTGATTGCACTGGCAACCATAACCGGAGCATGGGCATTCGAGATCATTGGCGGCTACCGGCCATGCGCCCTGTGTCTGCAACAACGCTGGGCCTACTACTTTTCCCTGCCGATCCTGGGCCTGATCTGGATTCGCATGGCAACCATCAATTCAGACATCGACGTTGTTCGCTGGGGCCTGATTGTCGTGGCCGTCGTCATGCTGGCCAATGCCGGTCTTGGCTTTTACCATTCCGGGGTTGAGTGGGGTTGGTTTGAAGGACCGGCAGCGTGTTCGTCCGGTGCCGGCCTGTCCGGCGGCCTGCCTGATCTCAGCACGGCAAAAGTGATCAATTGCTCAGATGCGCAATGGCACCTGCTTGGCCTGTCGTTCGCGGGCTGGAACGTGGTTGTGTCCGCTATGATCGCAGCCATCGCGGCCCTGGGGGCAAGGCGAGCCTAGACTCGAAACCCTGGATCTGGCAAAAATCAAACCCGGCCTTATGGTTCAAGCTCGGTATCCCAGTAGAGGTAATCCTGCCAGCTGTCATGCAGGTAGTTTGGCGGAAACTGTCTGCCATTGGCATGCAGTTGATGCACCGTTGGCTTGATCGGATGCATTGAAGGATGCATGCCACAATCCTTCGCCATCTTGTTGGCTTTGCGCAGATTGCACGGACTGCACGCAGCAACGACATTATCCCAGGTTGTCTGGCCACCTTTTGACCGCGGGATCAAATGGTCAAACGTCAGTTCGTCGCCACGACCGCAATACTGGCACATGAACTTGTCACGCAAGAATACGTTGAAACGGGTAAAAGCCGGGTAGTGCGCAGGCTTCACATAGGTCTTGAGAGACACCACCGACGGCAGCCGCACTTCGTAACTGGGGGACCGCACAACGGTGTCGTATTCTGAAACGATGTGCACGCGCTCCAGAAACACTGCCTTGACCACATCCTGCCAGCCCCACAACGACAGCGGATAATAACTCAGCGGTCGGTAGTCAGCATTCAGCACAAGGGCCGGACAACTGTCCGGGGCAACATTCGCGTGCAGCACGTCCCGTCCTTCCAAGGTTGGTTACAGAGAATGCGAACGAAGATTCGTATCTACTATATCTTGTGCAACGGGCGTGTGAAGGGTGCAAATTCGCGGTGTGAATTCGCCCGCCCGACAGCGGTCAGGTTCAACATCTAGCCGCGATGGTTCGCATATAGTGCCCACAGATAACACGCCGCAACCGCACGCCACGGCCTCCAGCGCTCGGCGTGAACCGACATGTCGGCGATTGACGGCACATCGCCAAGTTGTTCAAACAGCTGCAGGCCAACCCGCACCGCAAGATCGCCGGCCGGCCAGGCATCACGCCGGCCCAGGCAGGTCACCAGGTAAATGTTGGCAGTCCATTGACCAACACCGCGAAGTCTTTTCAGTTCTGCCGTGGCAGCAGCATCATCAAGGCCTGCCAGTGAACTGAAGCTGAAGGTGCCTGCCTGTTCGGCCTTCGCTGCTTCGATGATGGCAGTCGCCTTGGCGCGGGTCAGTCCGTGACTGGCCAGATCAGAGACCTGCATTTCACTTATCCTGACCGCATCAAAAGGCGACAGCGCAGGTTCCACTCTCGCCCATATCGAGGAAGCAGCTTTCGTGGAGATCAACTGACCCACCACAATGTGGGCAAGACCGGCAAGGCCGCCTTCGCGTCTGCGCAGTCCCGGCAACCCGGTTTGCGCATGCAGTGCCCGGAACCGGGGATCAAGCTCGAACAGGGCTTCCGCCCCGGCAGCAAGGTCATCTATCGTGTTGATGGCAGGGGCGGGTTGATTCATGCAGGTCACTATACTACGCCAACGCCTGTATACGGCCATACGGTTTGGCCCGAAAGGCTAGGGTCAGGACTCATTAATCTTATGCAATTCTGTTTGAAAGAAAACATTCGAAT
>CAYRLR010000383.1:0-3665 GCA_964424975.1 uncultured Anderseniella sp. | reverse complement strand
TCCAGTCTCCTCGGTCAGGACCGAATGGACAACCTATTGAAAGCTCACATCTAGTTCCAGAATTCGCTCTCGCCCATGATGACAAGGCACATTGCGCGGCGGTGAAAAATTCTGTCGCAGACGCCGGATTCTCTGATGTCGTCAAGGTTCAATGCGAAGACGGAACAGCGACGATTACCTCAAACACCTATCCCGACCATACCTTGATGACAGGCATTGTTGGCACCAATGAGCAGGTTCCGGTACCTGCCAAGGGCTATGCCGCACCCATTCCCCTGGTGCCTGTGTTGACAGATACGCCCACGACGCGTGATGCCGCCTTGGGTGTCGCTGTCAATGGCGTGCCCATCTATGATTATACTGGCGGCGGCGAGATGACTTTGGATGACTTGAAGCATCATCAAGCGCAGCATGACACGCTGCAGACCAAGCAGTTGGACGTTTGCGGCGGGCATGCCGGCCGTGGCGACGACTATCACTATCACGTCAAGCCAGGCTGCATGATTGAACAGATGAAGAATGCTGGCGATGCAGCCATTATCGGTTGGGCTTTTGACGGATTTCCCATTTATGGCGACAATAATCCTGACGGCACACCGATCGCTATTGGTGAGCTTGATGTCTGCAACGGCAAAAAAGATGACACCTTCACCTATCGGTATCACACTTCGATCAAGGCGCCTTACATCATTCAGTGTTTGATAGGTGAGGTTGGCGACATGGACGATCTGCCGAGAGTTTCCCCGTTAAAATCGGCAGGTGGATGGTTCAATTGGGGCGGAAAATCAGCGGGTGTACCGCCAAGAGGCGGTGTTAGAGATCTCACATTCACACAATACCCGGATGGTCGACGGAGTATGGACTACACCTACAAAGGCGAAGCCTACTATATGCACTATGCGCCAGCCGAGGCATCCGATTGTTATACTTTCGAGACGCGAACCATAACCGATGGCGGCTCCGTTGAGACAGGAGAATATTGCAGGTGACCCGCAGATTTTTCGTGCCCTTGATGTTTGCCCTGATGAGCATTGCCGCGCCAAACCTCAATATCGTCGGTGCGGTGGCGGCACAGGACAGTTTCATGCTGACCAGCCCCGCCATAGTGGATGGTGGCATGTTGCCCGCGGACTTGAAATGCACTCGTGATGGCGGCGATGGGGTGACACCTCCACTGGCATGGAGTGCGGTTCCGGATGGCACAAAAAGCCTTGCGCTAATCATGCACCATTACCCGCGCGGCAGAGTAGAAGGTGTGGATGCCCCCAGCCAGTATTGGTTGCTTTGGAATATTCCGCCTGAAACGCAAGCCTTGCCCCGCGGCAATCCGGCGTCGATTGGGGACGAAGGTGCCGACAAGGACGAGAGGCGCACTGGCTACACGCCGCCCTGTTCTCCGCCTGGCAGCATGCACGAATATACAATCACACTTTATGCGCTGAGCACGGCGCTGCCCCCAGCAGGATCAACCCGGCGATATATGAATCCGCATCGGCGGCATTTATCATGCCGACGAAAAGATACTTGAAAAACAACACGCCAAGCGCCGCCATGGTGAATGGCTTGATCAACCAGTTGACAACGAGGGTGATCGCCAAGCCCTTCGGCTGGTCCGCCACGTGCCTGAGACTGCCGAAATCAACCGACACCATCATCGGATAAACCATCGCCCAGATCAGAACGGCAACGACCAGGTTGACATGGGCGTATTCGAGAACAGCAAGCGCCTGGAATGCGTCCGGCAACAATTGCCCAAGGAAAATGCCAAGCGCGATGCACAATGCGACCCAAACGGAGAGCCATTTCTCGAAAATACCGATGCCTGCCGGTGCGGCCTGACCATGCGGGACGGCTTGCTGAGTGTTCATTTTTTCAATTCTTGCCTTTGCCAATATCTTTCGGATTTTCCGGGAAGTGACGGACGGTCGATGCTGGTCAAGTGCAATGCGGCCAGACTGGAACGTGCGGAGGTGCCGACACACATAAGCAGACCATTCTGGACGCGACCGCACATGACTTTGCCCTCAACACGCACACGCAATTTCATCAATGACGGGCTTGCAAAGTTCAGGGCGGCCGCCACAGCAGTCTTCCATCAGGAAGGCGAGAAGCCCCCGTACAGCGTCAAAATCTGCAAAATAGCGCACTGTTCTGCCCTGGCGTTCGTTGCGGACCAGCCCTGCATTGAGCAACACGGTCAGATTGGCAGACATGGTGTTCTGCCTGATATCCAGCTGCTCTGCCAACTCGCCAGCCAAAACGCCATCCGCGCCGGCTTTTATCAGCAGGCGAAAGACATCCAGCCGGGTTTGCTGGCTAAGGGCGGAGAATGAAGAGATGACCTGATTTGATTCCATACATCATGATTAATGGATATGAATTACACGGTCAATGACTTTGTTCATTCTGCAAAGGCCGCCTTTTTTGCACTGGAATTCAGCCGCCCGGGATATCCAGACGATCCGCAACTTGTGGCCCGACCCGGACATCCGGCTGGCGCCAGTTGAAAACTCTCTGGACATCACACGTCACGATATCGTTGGCTTTGTGGTTGCGACCTGGTGAAAATGCACTTCAGGTTCGCAGCAAGGAGGGCGCCATGGCCGAAGAACACGACCGAAGCATGATGGAAAACCTGTACTGGTGGGGCATCCCGACGATGTTCCGCTGCCCCAATACAGGCCCGGAGGGAATGGACATCGTGCTGGCAGGCGTGCCGCACTCGACCGGCAATGGGACAACCGAGCGCGACCAGCACCTCGGCCCGCGCGCGGTCCGGAATATTTCGGCTCTGCAACGGCGCTGCCACGGCACGTTTCACATAGACCCGTGGATCAGCGCGAAAATCGCAGACATCGGCGATGTGCCGTTTCCACGCGCAAACGATAACGAACACTGCATCGAGCAGATCACCAGGTTCTACCGCGAGATAGACGCCGCCGGGGCGCGGCCGGTGTCGGTTGGTGGCGATCATTCGGTCACCGGCGGCATCGTTCAGGCCCTGGGCTGCGGCAAGATCGCGGGCGGTGAACCGGTCAGTTTTCTGCATCTGGACGCCCATACGGACGTGTTCACCAAGGTGGACCATTTTCTTGGCGCGAAGAAGTCTGCCGCCCATTGGGGCGCCTATCTTGCCGACCAGGGCAAGGTTGATCCGAAGCGGTCCATGCAGATCGGGCTTCGCGGGCATCCGCGCACGCTCGACTGGCTCGAGCCATCCTACGAGTACGGCTACAACGTCGTGACCATGAAGGAATTCCGCAAACGGGGCCTTGAGGACGTGGTCGCGCAGGCCAAGGAGGTGCTGGCCGGGCGGCCTGTCTACATTACCTTTGACCTGGACTGCCTTGACCCGACTATCGCGCCGGCTGTGTCCAACATCGAGCCGGGCGAGAAGGGCTTCGACATTGATGAGGCTGTCGGACTGCTGCACGCAGCACGCGGCCTGAACATTGTCGGGGGCGACGTGGTGTGCATGATGCCAACGAAGGACAGCCCCAACAATATCACCGCCATGACAGCAACCTCGATCCTGTTCGAGATGTTGTCCATGATGGCCGAGAACGTGGCGGCAAGAGCCTAGGGTCAGAACCAGAAAATGGCATTGGACATCACCATTCGCCCGCTGAGCGAAGACGATCAGATACAATGGCGTCGACTGTGGA
>CAYRLR010000382.1:0-3674 GCA_964424975.1 uncultured Anderseniella sp. | reverse complement strand
AACAGTTGGTGCTCCCAAAGTATTGCGCACTCTGACTGCCTCTGAGGCAGAAGCTCGTGAGCGGGCTCTGGTGGAAGCACGTCAGCGCGACATTGACGATAAAAAACGCGCTGAAAGTGAAGCAACCGAACGGGCCGAACGTGAAGCGCGTGAGGCTGCTGAGCTTATTGAGCAGCAAGCCGAGGAGGCCCGCCGCACTGCAAAACGTGCGGCAGATGCCGAAGCCAAGCAGGCAGCGGCAGAGCTCAAGGCCAACAAGGCAGCGGCTGCGGTTGATGCCGAGCCGGATGCCGGTCGTTCCAAGGCCCGTCGTCCGTCCGGTGGTGCCGACAAACCTGCCACGCCGCCCAAGCCGCGCAATGATGCAGATCGCCGCCGCGGCAAGCTGACCGTTTCCAATGCGCTCAACGACGATGGCGAGCGTGCCCGTTCACTGGCTGCATTCCGCCGCCGCCAGGAACGCCAGAAGAAACAGGCCATGGGTGGTTCGGTAACCAAGGAGAAGGTTGCCCGTGAAGTGATCATTCCTGAAGTGATAACCATTCAGGAACTCGCCAACCGTATGAGTGAGCGCGCAGTTGATGTCATCAAGTTCCTGATGAAACAGGGCGAAATGCACACCATCAATGATGTCGTCGACACAGATACCGCCCAGCTGATCGCCGAAGACTTTGGTCATACCGTCAAGCGGGTATCCGAGTCTGATGTTGAAGAAGGTCTGATGGGGGACGATGATCCGGTAGACAGCATGAAGCCTCGTGCTCCGATTGTCACCGTTATGGGCCATGTCGATCACGGCAAGACGTCGCTGCTGGATGCCTTGCGCAACGCTTCTGTTGTGTCTGGCGAGGCCGGCGGCATCACCCAGCATATTGGTGCCTACCAGGTTGAAACGGCCAACGGCCCAGCAACCTTCATCGATACGCCGGGCCATGCGGCATTTACAGCCATGCGTGCCCGCGGTGCCAAGGCCACGGATATCGTGGTGCTGGTCGTGGCGGCAGACGATGGCGTCATGCCGCAAACAATCGAGGCCATCAGTCACGCCCGCGAGGCTGGTGTTCCGCTGATTGTCGCCATCAACAAGATAGACAAGCCGGATGCAGATCCGAACCGGGTCCGCACCGACCTGCTGAACCATGAAGTGGTTGTCGAAAGCATGAGTGGTGATGTGCTTGAAGTGGAAATCTCCGCACTCAAGGGCACCAATCTCGACAAGTTGCTCGAAGCCATTCTGTTGCAGGCGGAATTGCTGAATCTTCAGGCAAATCCGGATCGCGCCGCTGACGGAACCGTGGTTGAAGCGCAACTCGACAAGGGCCGTGGCCCCGTCGCCACTGTCCTGGTGCGCCGCGGTACGCTGCGTGTCGGTGACATTGTCGTGGCTGGCGCTGCATGGGGCAAGGTACGCGCCCTGATCAATGACAAGGGCGCCAATATCTCCGAAGCAGGCCCCTCGGTCCCGGTAGAGGTACTGGGCATGAATACCGCACCGGACGCCGGTGACCCGATCGTCGTGGTTGAGAACGAAGCGCGTGCGCGTGAAATTGCACAGTACCGCGAGCGCAAACTGCGCGATACACGCGGAGCGCCAAGCGCCAGGTCATCCCTGGAGCAGATGATGAGTCAGCTCAAGGAAACCGGCAAGCAGGAATTCTCGATCCTGATCAAGGCAGATGTGCAAGGCTCGGCTGAAGCCATCGTGCAGGCGCTCGACAAGCTCGGAACCGACGAAGTTGCAGCCCGGGTTGTGCATTATGCAGCTGGCGGTATTTCGGAATCGGACGTGCAGCTGGCACAGGCCTCAAATGCCATTGTTATCGGCTTCAATGTCCGCGCCAACAAACAGGCGCGCGATGCGGCCGAAACCGCCGGCATCGAAATCCGGTACTACAACATCATCTATGATCTGGTTGATGATGTAAAAGCCGCCATGTCCGGCCTGCTGTCGCCGGACCTGCGTGAAACCTTCCTGGGCAATGCCGAAATTCTGGAAGTCTTCAACATCACCAAGGTCGGCAAGGTTGCCGGTTGCCGTGTCGTGGAAGGCAATGTCCAGCGTGGCGCCAAGGTGCGTCTGGTGCGCGACAATGTCGTCGTTCACGAAGGCACGCTGTCGACGCTCAAGCGGTTCAAGGACGAGGTCAAGGAAGTTCAGGTCGGCCAGGAATGCGGCATGGCATTTGAGAACTATCAGGACATGCGTGCCGGCGACGTGATCGAGTGTTTCACGGTGGAGAGCATTCAGCGCTCGCTGTAGGGCATCGAGCCCGGCAGGATCGCCTGAACCCGATCGTTTCCAAAGCGCTATGGCGACATGGGCCCGTATGGCTTGATGTCGCCACAGCTGACCCTGTCTGCCTGATGGAGTGACACACCGATGAAACCAAAGATAAATTCCGCCAGAGCCCCGTCGCAACGCCAGTTGCGTGTAGGTGAGCTGATCCGTCATGAACTGTCGGCGCTGTTCATGCGCGGCGATGTGATCGATCCTGTTGTCGAGAAAACCGGCGTCACCGTGCTGGAAGTCACAACCACCCCCGACCTCAAGACTGCAACTGCCTATATCAGGCCGTTCCAGCCGTCAGGCAATGGTGATGCGCTGGTCGAAGCCTTGATGAAACACCGCAAGTTCATCCGTGGTGAATTGACCCCCAGGCTGCAGCTCAAATACATGCCGGAGATCAAGTTTCGCATGGACACGTCAATCGATTACGCCTCCAGCATCGATGCGCTGCTTGCCAATCCGAAGGTCAAGGGTGACCTCGGCCGCGATCGTGAAGACTGAAAGCATGGCACCACTTGGCTCGTCGTAAAAAGGCAAACCGCGTCCATGGCTGGGTGTTTCTCGACAAGCCGCTTGGCATGGGGTCGACACAGGCCGTATCGATGGTGCGCCGCGCGTTCGATGCGCAAAAGGCAGGCCATGCCGGAACCCTTGATCCGCTTGCTACCGGCCTGCTGGCCATTGCGCTTGGTGAGGCCACCAAGACGGTTCCCTACATGACGGATGCGGACAAGACCTACACATTCACGGTTCGCTGGGGCGAGGCAACCGTGACATGTGACGCAGAAGGCGAGGTTTGCGCAACCAGTCAGGTACGCCCCACACAGCAACAGATTGCGGATATTCTGCCGGATTTCACCGGCCAGATTGAACAGGCACCGCCAGCCTACTCCGCCATAAAGATTGATGGTCGTCGCGCCTATGATCTTGCTCGCGCCGGCGAACAGGTCGAAATGGCAAAACGGACGGTTCGAATAGACACGCTGAAATTGACCGGCTGCCCGGACGAGGACCATGCCGGTTTCGAGGTTTCCTGCGGCAAGGGCACCTATGTACGTTCGCTTGCCCGTGACATTGCGCTCGCGCTTGGCACGCAAGGTCATGTCACCGCCCTTCGCCGCACAGCCACCGGTGGCGTATCAATTGACCAGTGTGTTGTAGCGGCGGATTTTGCAGACGCTGAGCCTTATGATCTCGCGGGTTTGCTGCACCCCCTGGAGGCGGTGTTGAGCCATTTGCCGGCAATCGCGATGGATGAAAGCGCGGCAAAAAAGGTGTTTCACGGCAACCCGGTCGAGCCAACCGGTTGTGATCAGTTCGAGGATGGCGATGAAGTGCTGCTGACCTGCTCCGCCAAACCGCTGGCGATTGCCCGTACCAGGCATGG
>CAYRLR010000381.1:0-3688 GCA_964424975.1 uncultured Anderseniella sp. | reverse complement strand
AGGTTTCCAGATGGTCTTCCCAGGCCACAAGATTATGCACCTGCAAGAGGTCGAATTTCGGCACGCCCCAGAAGCTGCGCGAGGTCTCGATTTGCAACGCTCCGCCGGCGGCAGATGATGTCCACACCTTGTCAGCGGAAAATACCTGCCCGGCCCCGGGACCCTTCCTGAGTGCATAGCCGATAGTGGCCTGCGCCGAGCCATACATGGGTGATGAGTCAATGAGCCGCCCACCGCTTTCGAAAAACGCTGCCATCACGTCTGCACTGCTATCAAGCAGTTTCCGGTTGTTGCCGACATTGAAAGTGACCCAGCTGCCCAGCCCCACCAGCGGAAGGGCCTGACCTGTGGATGGTATTGTGCGCGTCAGCGGTGCCCCGAGCGCTGCGCCCGGCATCCAACCGGCAGCACCAGCACCAAATGCGGCTGCTGTCGTCTTGAGAACAGTCCGGCGATCCAGCTTCATCGTAACCTCAATTGTATTTTCCTCCGGCCTTCATTCTACGGACAGGGCTACATATCGGCTCACTTGAAATCAGGTACGATAGTCAAAAATGCCACAGGTGTGCCGCGAGACCAAGGAGATGTATCTTGTTGAAGTTTGCCGCCATTGTCTTTTCAGTCTTCGTCAGCGCCACCATCAGCAATGCTGCCACAGCAGATCGGGTGTCACTTGGCAGCTTTCAGATTGATCGTACCGAAGTAACCATCATGGCCTTTGCAGGCTTTGCCCGGCGCACCGGGCTCGTCACTGCTGCCGAGAAGCAGGGCGGTGGGTTTGAATTTGGTGCCGGATGGGAACGCCGCCCTGGCTGGACATTTCGTACTCCTTTCGGAAAGCAGGCCGAACCAGATGAGCCCGCGGTGCACATTTCATGGTCCGAAGCCCAGGCATTTTGCACAGATGCGGGAGGTCGGTTACCAACGAGGGGTGAATGGTCCAGCGCGGCCTATACAGAGCAGCGCGTCAACCCGAATAATGGTCTGGTGAGGCACAGAACCTACCCCTTTCCGGTTGGCGACAGGCCCGATGGCATGAACAATAATCGTACGTCTCACGTGCGTGTCGCCACAACGCGGCGCGGCGTAAACGGATTATACGACATGGGCGCAAATGCCTGGGAGTGGCTGGCAGACCGGCGGGGAAATGACGCGCTCACTGCGGGTGGCAGCTGGTGGTACGGCCCCGAAAAAACCCGCGCGCAAGGCATGCAATGGAAACCGGCGGATTTCTATGCGGTCTATGTTGGTTTTCGGTGTGTATACGAGAAAGGCAACTAGCAACCGGGCTCAACTGCGGAGCGCCAGCCATGCGCGGGTCAAGACCGCTTCGACCACTGGCTTGGGCGGCTTGGGATGAAGCCCGCTTCAGTGAGTGACGTCAGTTCGTGTGTATCCAATTGAGCACACTGACCGTGGCAGTTCGATCCACACAGCCGTCGCTGTCAACCTGTTGCCATTTTCAGTGCCATTTCGACCCCGAGCGAACCACAAGTGAACAACGGTGTTCAAGTTTTACCTCAGCCAAGCTGTTGAAATCATTGAGTGCATATGTGTTGTCAAAAACGATATCGAGAATTGACATCGTAGGGTTACAGGTTCGAACCTGGTACCACCCACCTTTGATTTCCGAATGGCTTCATGGCGAAGGCTGCTGCCGGATCAGCGTGAGCGGTTCTATCGCTGGGTGACCTGGATCATCTTGTTGGCCACGGACAGCTTTTCCGAGAGATTGCAGGCAAGCAGGCGATGCGCCAGGGCGGCCAGTTCGGGATCATCCTGCTCAAGGCGCGCCAGGTCAGCAGCGCTCAGACGATAAATATCGGACGGTGCATCGACGATCACATCCGCCGATCTTGGTTGATGCAGATACAGGGCTATCTCGCCGACTATGGCACCTGCCAGCATGGTGCGGACGCGCAGGACATTCCCGCCCGGCAGGGTAATCTGCACACGCACACGCCCGGTTGCGACAAAGAACACATCATTGGCATCATCGCCCTGGCGGATAAGTACATCGTCGGGGTTCATTTCGAGCTTTGTCATGTTGTCGATCAGGCTGGGAAGTCGCGGATGCTGGCCAATCGTGGCTGCCAAGTGCTTGAGCAGGCTGGTGCCAACATCGCCTTCGCCCTGTCCAAACAGGATCGCTTCTTCGACCCTCTCCAGAGCGTGATCGAGATCGGTATCGATTTGCATAGGCTGATCCGGCCCGAATTCGATGCCCGCCATTGCAAGATTGTCCAGCAGATCGGCCGGGACACTGGTCAGACAGACCTTTACGTCTTCTGCTTCGACCAACCGGCGGATTTTGGCGAAGCAGGAAATCGCCGCTGAATCGGCGCCGCTGACATCGCGGAAGTCCAGAACGATAAACCGCAACGGAACCTTGTCGGGGGCAGCCAGACGCAGGCGCACAAGATCGACCACGCGATCGGCAGTGCCAAAGAAGAGATAACCCTGCAACTGGACGATCTCGATCGTGTCCCCATGGTTTGAGAGGAACTTGATTGCGGCAGGTGACGGGTCGACCGTGCTGCGTTGTTCGACTCCTGTCGCTTGCAGACGCACCACCGGCAGCCGGGAATATCGAACAACAAAAACGGCGCTCGAGACAAGCAGTCCGACCGCCAGGCCTTCCATGAATCCCACAGATGCAACAGTTGCCACGATTACAGCTATGACCAGCCATTCGCTTGACGGCATCTTGCTGCGCGTGTCGACCAGCCATTCCTTTAGCAGTTCAACCCCCAGAAAGAGGACAAAACCGCCGGTCAGAAACACCGGCACCTGAAAGATCAGGGATCCGGCTGCAAACAAACCCACCAGCATGAACACGGCTGTTGCAATGCCGGCACTGCGGCCGGTGGCCCCGGTTTTCTGAGCAAGAGCCGTCATTGAAAGACCAACATATCCGGACGGTCCGCCGACGCCACCAGACAGCATGTTGGCAATTCCGCTGGAGCGCAGTTCTGCGTTGACATCAAGATCCCGCCCCAGTGCCAGTTCCAGTCCGGTGATATTCAACATCAGGCCGATTATACTGAGCCCTGCAACAACCAGGAGACTCGGCCACGCCATCGCCACGGCCAACCAGTCGATCTTGCCCAGCAGTGCCGGTGTCGGCAGTTCGATCCCGCCACTGCTGTTGACTGGCGGCAAATAGCCAAGTGCGCGCGCTGTTTCGACCGACATTCCCGACATTTGCAGAACAATGTAGAAAACAGCGACTGCGCCAATCATGATCAGTGGCATTGTGGCAGGATGACTGAAGCGGCCAAGAAGCAGGAACATTGCGCATGCAAGCGCCACCGCCGGCAGGATGCGCCACAGAATCTCGGTTTGTCCCAAAGCCTGCAAGAAGCCGATGCCGATTCCGTGATCCGTCAGCATGCTTGCAGCACCATCCACAAGCAGCCAACCGGAGCCTGCGAGAAATCCGGCTATAACCGGGTAGGGCAGAAACCGGACCATGACGCCCAGCTTCAGTCGTCCTACCAACCAGAACAGCAAGCCGGTAATGATGCTGGATACGCCAATCAATCCAATCGCCGTGGCGATTTTGACGTCGGTATCGCCGGTCGTCCGTACCGTCATTGTCAAGATTGCTGCGGCGAGAATGGCGACTGTTGTTTCCTGAACCAGGGCTATCGAATTCGGGAGCAGGCTTCGCAAGGCGATTGCCAGT
>CAYRLR010000380.1:0-3689 GCA_964424975.1 uncultured Anderseniella sp. | reverse complement strand
CGACTGACCAGCGGTCAAGGCGCAGCGCCGTTTGCCGGCGGCGAAAGGCCGGCAATGTCGCCTGAACAGATCGGCAGTCTGCTGCTGTTGACCAGTCGGGAGCTGTCGGACATCTCGTCGGTAGTACTGGAGGCACAACCCGCAATCGAGCAGATCGGCAAGCGCGAGCAGGTTGTAAGACATCAATTGGAATTGCTTGCGACCATACCCGATGCGCGGACAAGAGTTGCTGTTCAGGTCAGCGCATCCGCCCCTGCTAGGCTGACACTGTCGGTGAAGTACACTGTAGCCGATGCGGGCTGGCGCCCGGTGTACGATGCACGCCTGAAATTGCCGGCAGACGGAAAACCGGCGGCGCTGAACCTGGTACAGCGCGCGCTGGTATTTCAGCGCTCAGGCGAAGCATGGGATGGTGTCGCGCTGAAGCTTTCCACCGCCACGGTTACCGGTCGCACATCATCTCCAGTCCTCAGGCCGCTGCCCATTGCGCCGCGCCCGGAGAGCATGCAGGCAGAACAGGATGTGCTCGAGAACCTGTCTGACGCGCGTGGTTCGCGGATGCTGAAATCAAAAACCACCGCAGGTCTTGCAGCGCCGTCGCCGGTGCGGCAACGGCAGGCTGAAACGGTGAATGCCGGTTTTCATGCGGTGTACTCGATTGCAGGGCGAACAAGTGTGCCAAACAGCGGTGCGCTGAAATCAGTTCGCATCGGTTCCAGAACGATTGAACCTGTCATACGTGTTGATACCGCGCCGCACGTTGATCCTGTCGGCTACCTGACCGGTGTGTTCAAGGTTGCCGGCGAGACACCATTGCTGGCCGGTGAGGTCTCGTTGTTTCGTGACGGGGTGTTTGCGGGCAAATCGCGTATGCGCCAGATCGCCCCCGGTGAAGAGGTGGAGCTTGGGTTTGGACGCGATGACCTGGTTCGCGTCATCCGGCGTGAGGTCGAGAACACGGCAGGCTCCAGCGGAATCATTACCGAGCAGAGCACATTGAGACGCCGCTATGTGACCAGTCTCGAAAACCTGCACACGTTTCCCGTCCAGGTGCACATGACAGACAGGATGCCGTATTCCACGCACGAGGAAATCATTGTGGACCTGCTGCGCGAAACGACCACGCCAAGCTTGACCGAACCAGACAACAGAAGAGGCATTGTGGTCTGGGACGTCGCGCTGGAGCCGGGTGCGAAATCAAAAATAACGTTTGGTTATTCGGTCGTGCATCCGTCCCAGATGAAGCTGACGATCCCGCGCTAGAGCCATCTCCATTCCAGACGGATGATGGTCTATGCCATGATGAGTTGTGTGTGCCTCGCCGGCGGCTTGTTGTGCCAATCGGGAACTGTCCACAGGCTGATGGCGCTGCGGCACTGCGCAGCAGGCATTTTGCTTTCCAAACAGGCTGGTGGCAGTGTAAAGACTCGCAACGGCCCTGCTGCTTGAACGCGGTGAGGGCCGTTCGCTTTGGTTGATGCAATGCAGGTGGGCCTGAACATGGCAAATGTAGTGGTTGTTGGCGCTCAGTGGGGCGATGAGGGCAAAGGCAAACTGGTCGACTGGCTGTCCGAGCGCGCAGATGTGGTCGCGCGGTTCCAGGGTGGACACAATGCAGGCCATACGCTCGTCATCGACGGGGTGACCTACAAACTCTCCCTGCTGCCATCCGGCATTGTGCGACCCGGCAAGCTGTCGATTATCGGCAACGGTGTGGTGATTGATCCGTGGGCTCTGGATGACGAGATAAACCGACTGATATCGCAAGGAGTGGAGGTGTCGCCGCAGAATCTCCGGATTGCAGAAAATGCAGTACTGATCCTGCCGTTGCACCGTGAACTGGACGGTATGCGTGAGGCAGCCGCCGGGGCCGGCAAGATTGGCACCACCGGTCGTGGCATTGGGCCTGCCTACGAAGACAAGACAGGCCGGCGGGCAATCCGCGTCTATGACCTGAAGAACAAGGACACCCTTGAGAAGAAGATCGAACGGTTGCTGGCGCATCACAATGCATTGCGGCGCGGGCTTGGTGAAGCTGAAGTGGACGGGCGCGTGCTGCGCGAGGAGTTGCTGGCCATAGCACCGCGTATCCTGCCGTACATGGACACAACCTGGAGCCTGCTTGATGATGCGAGGCGGCAACACAAACGTGTGCTTTTTGAAGGTGCACAAGGCATCATGCTGGATATCGACCACGGCACGTATCCGTTTGTGACGTCATCCAACACGGTCGCGGCGCAGGCGGCAACCGGTTCAGGTGTTGGTCCCGACATGCTCAATTACGTTCTCGGCATTGCCAAAGCCTACACGACGCGGGTTGGCTCCGGGCCATTCCCGTCTGAACTGTTTGACGAAACCGGCGAAAAAATTGGTGAACGCGGCCGCGAGTTCGGCACCGTTACCGGGCGCAAGCGCCGCTGCGGCTGGTTCGACGCGGTGATGGTGCGCCAGGCAATCAAAACCTCCGGTATTTCCGGGATTGCACTGACCAAGCTGGATGTGCTGGACGGATTCGAGGAAATCAAGGTCTGCACCGGTTACAAGCTCGACGGCGAGACCATTGAACGGCTGCCGGCGGGTCAGGGTGCGCAATCGCGTGTCGAGCCGGTGTATTCCAGTTTTGAAGGCTGGAGTGACACAACAGCTGGTGCGCGTTCATGGGCGGAGCTGCCGGCGCAGGCCGTGAAGTATGTGCGCCAGATTGAAGAACTGATTGATTGTCCGATCGCCCTGTTGTCGACCAGCCCCGAGCGCGAAGATACCATCTTGATGCGAGATCCGTTCGAGGATCAGATAAGGTAGAAACCGCGGTGCGCCGTCAAGCTATCTTGACGCCAATAGGGTCAACATCTGCCTGCCCCCCGGTTTGATGGCGTATGTAGTCAGCGAATTCACTGATCACAACTGATGCCAGCGAGGTTTGCGGAATGGCTTTTCCGAACAGATAGCCTTGTGAAAAATTACAACCAAGGCCTGCGACCCGCTTTGCGTGAACTTCTGTCTCAATTCCTTCGGCTGTAACTTGCATGTCCAGCAGGCGTCCAACTTCGATAATCTTGGCCAGCAGGATCTGGGCTTTCGGATTGTAGTCAGAGGCGCGAATGAATGCCTGGTCAACTTTCAGCTTGTCGAAATTGAATCGCCACAGATAGTTGAGACTGGAGTACCCGGTTCCAAAGTCGTCCAGGGCAATCTTGATACCCAGTGCCTGTAGCTGCGCCAGTTGCTCGAACACCGGGTCGGTGTCTGTGATCATGATACCTTCGGTTACTTCCAGCTCAATCCGGCCGGGATCGACGCGGGTGTCCTTGATGACTTTCGACACTTCCGAAACAAGATTTCCGGAGTTGAATTGCTGAACTGACAAATTGACGGCCATGCTGATGTGGGCTGGCAGACCGGCAACTGTCTTGCAGGCCTCGCGCAGTGTCCACAGGCCGATTTCCTCGATGCGCCCGATGCGTTCCGCAACGGGGATAAATTTGTCAGGGCCAATTTGCTCGCCGTCTTGGGTGGTCAGGCGCAACAGGGCTTCGAAGCTGCACAGTTTTCGGGTTTTTGAGTCTACCACGGGTTGATAATGCAGCTCGAACTGATCATTTTCGCAGGCGTCTTCAACAGCAGACGCGATGCGGTCAATTTCGCGAAGTTCTATCACCGTATCACTGTCGTAGGTGACCAGTTGATTG
>CAYRLR010000379.1:0-3691 GCA_964424975.1 uncultured Anderseniella sp. | reverse complement strand
TTTGATGTCGGGTCTTGCTCGATACCGTCATTTCGCTGGCCGGACTTTGCATAAATCAGTTTTGCCAGATGCAGCATACGATCCGGCCCGTCGATACCGGCCTCAATCACGGCAAACTCATGATCTGCGGAAACTGCGCGAATGAATGGAGCAATCGACGGCATGGTGTTGCTGAAAATGCGTGATGACGTTGACCCCGCCGGCTTCAGAATGTGCGCCAGCAATGAACAGGTGGTGCTCTTGGTTGAAGATCCGGTCACGGCAATGTAGGTCGTATGCCGATTGCGCCGACGCGCCAGCAAGGCAAGATTGTAAACTGTCCTGCGCCTTACGAAGTTCACAAATCGTGTGGTCAAACTGGCTGAATTTGCAGTCATCAACGCACTCTCAAAAAAAACATTTCCAGTTAAACACTGATTGCGAAACACGGCAAAACAGTTGCCTCGATCGTCATTCTCGAGTCTCAAAGCGAAAGCGTGATCCGGCGGGCGCCAGGCAGTCCAGATAAGTCAGGATTTCGCCACACAACAAACTTGCGTACTCGGTCCCCAAAAACCCTGAAAAAAACGTTTGCCCCGCTGCAGCCATACCCGGCACGGAGTTACACTCCACAGCCACAGGCCCCCTGTCCGTCAGCGCAATATCCCATCCACCGATAGCATGCATCGTAAGCCTTTCATGTAATTCCAACCCCAGACGCCGGATTTGTTCCCATCCTTCGACAATATTGCCTGTCAATCGGATGTCTGAATTTGGTGGTCCAGTCAAATACAATGGGTCGTCGGGAAAGTTCATTGATGTTCCCTGACCGATCACCCCGGTGCGATAGTCCACGTGGAACAAAACGCCGCCTGCGTGATAGTTATCAACAATCGCGTCTGCCCTCGCTGCCACTCGCGTGACGGCCTGAACCGGGCGGATGACACCATCAGACGTCCTGAAGGTCACCAATCTTACAGTACTCAGTGCGCGTCCACCGAATGCCCGAACGCCGGAACTGTTGACCACGGACTCCTGCACCAGGAGGTCAGTACCGTTGGCGACAGCTTGCGATGTCAGGTGCTGCAGCAAAGCATCGAAATCCGGCACTGATACACCGGTTGCATCAACATAGCTGCCATCCGCTTTGTCCCATCGCCCTGTGCCTCTGCCCTGCCCTCCCCGGGCCGGCTTGATAAACAGTGATGGCGCACATTTCGCCCGAGCCATGGCGCCAGCCCTGACTTGCGTCACGCTGCGGTATGCTCCGATCCGCAAAAATGTCTCGATACAGGGCAAATCGAACTCTCGGCAATTCTCTTCAAATGCCATCTTGTCGTCCAGCTCTCGCTGGGTGCCGTGCAGGCGGTCGACCGCATAACGGCAAAACTCAATCAGCGTTTCATGAAACTGATCGTGAATGTAGTTATCAATTTCTATGCCGCCATGATGTTCAGCGATCCCCGCCAGGTAATAGCCGGTCGGGGACGGGCCATCATTCAGGGCCAGCCGGACGCACTGGCGAAACTGGTCCAGCGCAGGCGTGCCAAAGGCCTCCTGCGCAACCTGACTGTACTTTTTCCAGGGTGGCAGAACCTCCAGGAGCAAGTTGACTGGCAGCATCGGCCATGCCCCCAGCAAACCTGCCATCCGCACCGTATCCATATCAGCAAACGCCAGGAAGGCGCGTGCTGCGCGAAACACATTCAGTTCCGTCGGCGGCAAGGTGCGGTAATCAGCAAACAGTCCTGCAGTCGGGAACCGATAGAAATGCGGCTTGGGCTTTCTCATGGCGACAGCTGCAAGGAAAATCGAGGGTTGCCTATTGCCGGAATGCTAAACATCATAACCGAACCGTTTGAAATCGTTTGCGTAAAATTTTCTTATGAGGTTTCGATCAGCTTTTGAAACAGATGGTGGCGGGGAACCTGCCACCTTGTGGGCCTCTGGATTGTGCGAGTACTTCACACCTGTCACTTCCGTTAACCGCCGGAACACTTTGTCGAGACCGTCTTCCAACCGGAATATTTCCGCATCAAGGCACAAAAACTCATGCTGCGGCCGCAAGTGATTGTCATCGTGATAAGGCGATTTGCGGGCCTGATGCAGTTTCAGGCGCAACCAGAGCGAAAACGGGACCTTGATGGATCGCTTTCTCTGGTTCCAATTGTATTCGCTGCAGATGCGGTCAACCGGATGCCTGACAACCATGAACACATAGGCGAGCGCCTCAGACTGAAACAGCTCGATCAACGGTGCACCATGAAAATGTTGCGGCGTGCAATGGTAACCCGGCCAGGGCGCATTCGTATTCATGTCCACCGGATGATGGCGTGTCATTTCTCGTGTTATCGTACTCCCGCCCGTCTTTGGAACATGAACCGGGATATTGGGGCTGTTGGTGAAGTCATATTCCCAATTGGCCGCGACCCATGGCTGCATGGTGGTGGTGCCGACATCATAGGCGTTGAACGTAATCTTGGGTCCAACCGATAAGCGGCCTGCCGTGATAGTCTGGGCAGCATGGGCAACCAGTGCACTGTCCGTCCAGGCGCTCTGGCGTTCAGAGGCATACATCAATCCAATGATCGGATTGAGGGTGAAGTACTCATATTGCATGGAACCGGTCAAGTGCGCGGCAACGGTGATCCTGTCCGCATCAAAGCTGCCGGTGGTGGCACCAGAGGCGTTGTCATAGTCCGAACTCGTATAGGCAATCAGGGCGTCAAAGGTCAGCCTATCGGTGAGCTTTGCACCCCCATAGGCCCCAATGTGAAAGCCAGTGGCTTCAAATCCGCCAGCTGTTTCACCAATCACGGTGTCGAAGTCACTTGTTCCGTAACCGGCCAGAATACCGAGCACGGCTTTGTCGTTCATCTTGCGGTCAATACCGGCGATGACGTCAAACATCGTGCCCTCAAAGGACGAGCCCTTGCCGTCATACCTGGTGCCTTTGCCTCTGATCCAGAAATTCAATTCAGGATCGGCAGTCAAACCAGCAAGATTGCCGGATTCAAGGCCATAGGCTTTATCAACAACACGTTCAGAGCCATCGGATGGTTTAGCATTGGCCTGTGCCTGTGTCTGGACCTCGATGACATTAGCTTCGCTGCGTCCGCTTTCAATTCTGTCCTGCCGCAAGAGCTGTTCCGATTCGCGGCGGTTCATCCATGTGCCCAGACCTGTGGACTGCAGGAAGAACCCGCTGGCTGTGATCTGTGGACCGGCACCACCGCCATTCAACCGGCTGATGACGTTCTGGTTCACCCCATTGGCCAGGTTATTGGCCTGTTGGTTCATGATCAGCGCGGTGAAGAAATCCTGCTGGGCGGCGAGGATGTCGGACTCGGTGGCGCCGAAATTTAAAGGTGTCTTCGTTACAGTCACGGTGGGAGGATCTCCTGGGCCGTCAGATTTGATCGATGAACGCCAGGTAAAGGAATCTCCCGATGATTCAGTGCCACTGAATTCAAGTGTAATTTCTGTAGCTTCTGAGTAGGTATCTCCGAAACTTGTGACCGTCTGTTCGATAAGGGTTGTTTTTGTTAAGTTGCATGCCGTTTCTATGTCGGTCTTGTTGAAAGGAGTTAAAAGAGTCAAAACTACCGCGTCATCGCCGATTTGGGCGTCGAAACCGTAAAACCCTGGCTTATATAGACCCATATGAACCGGCAACCAGACCACAGATTGCGCTATTTCGGCATTGCTGACA
>CAYRLR010000378.1:0-3693 GCA_964424975.1 uncultured Anderseniella sp. | reverse complement strand
CCGACGGCATCAGGTTGACCAGGCACGGCACATCCTGGCCGAACCTGTCCCAGTCATCCAGCGAGACCTTCACGCCCATGCGCCCGGCAATGGCCAGCAGGTGCACAACGGCATTTGTCGACCCGCCAATCGCACCATTGACCCGGATGGCGTTCTCGAAAGCCTTGCGGGTGAGAATTTTCGACATGCGCAAGTCCTCGCCGACCATCTCGACAATGCGCCGGCCAACCATGTGCGCCAGCACGTTGCGCCGCGAATCAGCCGCCGGAATGGCCGCATTCGACGGCAATCCAAGCCCCAGCGATTCGACCATCGATGCCATGGTCGATGCCGTTCCCATGGTCATGCAGTGGCCGACCGAGCGCGACATGCAGGCCTCAGCCTCGGTCATCTGGTCAAACGTCATGGTGCCGGCCTTCTGGCGTTCGACGAACTTCCAGACGTGCGTACCCGAGCCGATGGTCTCGCTGCCGTACCGCCCGTTGAGCATGGGCCCGCCCGACAGCACCAGGGTTGGCAGATCACACGATGCTGCCCCCATGATCAGTGCCGGGGTTGTCTTGTCACAGCCCACGAGCAGGACCACGCCATCGATCGGGTTGGCGCGGATTGATTCCTCGACATCCATCGACACCAGGTTGCGGAACATCATCGTGGTGGGCCGCATCAGTGTTTCACCCAGCGAGGTGACCGGAAACTCCACCGGGAAGCCACCGGCTTCATAGATGCCGCGTTTGACCCGCTCGGCCAGCACCCGGAAGTGCGCGTTGCACGGGGTCAGTTCCGACCAGGTATTGCAGATGCCGATCACCGGGCGACCGTCAAACAGGTGATGCGGCAGGCCCTGGTTCTTCATCCAGCTGCGATGATGAAAGCCGTCCATGCCCTTCTGGCCGAACCAGTGTTTCGAGCGGCCTTTCGGCGCCAGGGGATCCTTGTCCGATTTGGAAGCCAGCGACTTGCCGCGATAAACCGTTTTCCTAGCCATGATCATAATCCTCGATATAGTGATGGACGATGTCGTCCAGTGAACTGTCCTTTGGCAGGCCCAGCGCCAGTGCGCGCGCATCATCGGTTGCCACCGGCCAGGTTCTGACAATGGCCTCGATGAACGGGTCAGGCTCCACCGTGATCTCTCCCAGCTTGCGGTTGTGCGCCACCCGCTTCAGGGCAGCGACCATGTCGCCTACCGTTACATCCATGGACGGTAAAGACACCGCACGATCATCGCCGAGGCTGTCCGGAGACACTTCATGCAAGGCCAGTATGCCCTCGACAATATTGCGGTACCCCAGCACGGGCATCACGGTATCCAGCGTCACCGGCAAAGCGCAGGGCTCACTTTTCATGGGATCGCGGAACACACCTGACGAAAAAGAAGACGCTGCCGCATTGGGCACGCCCGGGCGCACGATAACCGTTGGCAGGCGAGCCGAGCGGCCATCCAGAAAGCCCTTGCGCGTATAGTCGTTGATCAGCAGTTCACAACACGCCTTCGTCATGCCGTAGGTCGTCTGCGGCGTCTGCTTGCCCAGGTCACCCACGACACCGGGCATGTGTTCACCCCCGAACACCGCAATGGATGAGGCAAACACCAGCCGGGGCGTGGATGCCCTGGCACGCAGCGCCTCGAAAATATTCAGGCCGCCGGTAAGGTTGACGCGGATGGCCATGTCAAAGTCTTTCTCGCCGCCGCCCGAGACCACCGACGCCAGGTGAAACACCGAGATATCATCGCGGTCGATCAGGCCATCGATGGTCGCCTTGTCGGAAATATCGCCGGTGACCAGTGTGACCTGGCCATCAAGCTGCATCGGCAAAGGGTCGGGTGCCATCACGTCGAACAGCACCACCTCGTCAACCGGGGTCTGCGTCCCGTCCGGCCCTGCCAGCGTGCCCTTGTCAAGAATACGCCGCGCCAGGCGCGCGCCGACAAAACCGGTGCCACCGGTAATTACGACTTTCATTTGCTGTTTGCCTCCGACCGCGCTTTATTCTGGTTGAATTGTGATTTATGCGGATGCAGAAACCTGCCACATTGTCGGCAAGGCTCAAACCACAAATCCCGCAGGGAGGGAACAAAAATGGCAGGAAGACTCAAGGGAAAGACCGCTCTGGTGACCGCCGCCGGTCAGGGAATCGGCAAGGCAGCCGCCATCGCCATGGCGCGCGAAGGCGCAAAGGTGTTTGCAACAGACATCAACAAGGACGCGCTTGCGCAGGTCAAGGCCGAGCAACGCGGCATCCGCACGTACCTGCTGGATGTCACCAAGCCCAGGCAGGTCACCAAAGTGGTCGACCGCGTCGGCCCGGTTGATATCCTGTTCAACTGTTCGGGTTTTGTGCATCACGGCACAATTCTGGAGTGTGACGACGATGCCTGGGATTTCTCATTCGAACTGAACGTCAAATCCCAGTACCGGTTGGCCAAGGCCGTCCTGCCCGGCATGGTCGAAAACGGTGGCGGATCGATCATCAACATGGCATCGGTTGCCTCGTCCATCAAAGGCGCTCCGTCGCGTTTTGTCTACGGGGCGACCAAGGCGGCGGTTATCGGCATGACGCGGTCCATCGCCATTGATTTCATCAAGCAGAACATTCGCTGCAACGCCATTTGCCCCGGCACCATCGACACCCCGTCACTGCGCCAGCGGGTCGAGAAACTCGGCGAGGAAATGGGCGGATACGACAAGGCCCGCGAGTGGTTCCTGGCCCGCCAGCCGACAGGCGCGCTGGCCACGGCCGAAGATGTGGCGGGGCTGGTGGTTTATCTGGCCTCCGATGAGGCAACCTTCGTTACCGGCCAGAGCCACATCATCGACGGCGGCTGGTCGATATAGGCCAGGATATCAGTGCATGGCCCGATCGATAACCCGCACCGAACCGGTGTCGTCTAGTTCGACAAAGATCAGTTCTCCCGATCTCGGATAGACGCCGGTCAGCGCGGAAATGTTCACCTGGTGCGTAACCAGCACCAGCGGCATGTCACTCGTTCGGGCCTGCAGCCAGTCTTTCAACGCCGTGGTCTGCGCATCGCGCCTGCCCTGCCGGCGGAAGAACGAGTTGAGCGGTGCCAGCGTCCCAACCGTGCCTAATGCCAGCAATTCGGCGGTTTCGCGACATCTGCACCAGGCGCTGGACCAGACTTCGGCCTTGTCTATGCCGCTGGCCCTGAACAGTTCGCCGGTGGCGCGCGCCTGTTGTTGCCCGGCGGCGGACAGGTTTCGCTGTGTGGCGCACTCACCAATCCTGAAGTTTTCAGGATCACCTGTTCCCGGCGCCAGTGCATGGCGCATGATGACGAAAGTCGTACCGTTCTTGACGGCAGCCCAGCCGGCCGGACCGGCTGCGGCCGGGGCCATAGACATGACTGACAGGACAAGAGCTGCCAGCAGCGCCGCAGTGACTGCTTTCATCCTGGCGAACGGGTTAGCGATGCTCATGAACCGGCTCCCAATGCTGCACTGATCGCCCGACGCACCTGGCTGCTGGTCGGTTCCACGGCGGTTGCGAAGGTCGCAACGATATCGCCATTGCGGCCCAGCAGTATCTTGTGAAAGTTCCAGCGCGGTTCAGCCTTGCGCCCCGCGCGTGCCAGCGCCCACTTGTAGAACGGATGCGCGTTTGCGCCCCTGACGTCCGTGCGGTCGGCCAGCGGGAAGGTCACGCCGTAGTTCAGGCTGCAGAAAGTCT
>CAYRLR010000377.1:0-3701 GCA_964424975.1 uncultured Anderseniella sp. | reverse complement strand
CGGAGCGCTTTCAATCAACGGCGAACACAGGTTCTGGATGGAATCAATAACCAAAAATGCCGGCGGCTCACCTTCGTTCAATGTGGCAAGAATATCCGAGACATTGGTTTCGGCTGCCAGCAGGACAGGGGACTTGCCAAGCCCCAGCCGGCGGGCGCGCAACCTGACCTGGTCAATGGCTTCCTCACCGGAAATATACACCGCCTTGTGCCCCGCATTGGCAACGCTGGCCACGGCCTGGGTCAGCAAGGTGGATTTGCCGATGCCCGGATCGCCCCCGATGAGAATGCCTGATCCGGGTACAAAACCACCCCCGGCCACCCGGTCCAGTTCGGCAATGCCGGTCATGATGCGGTCCGGCATGGGCGTTTCGCCCTCAAGCCCGACAAGCCGCGTCGCGCGGCCCTTCGGCATGGCGGCACCTTTGGCGCCTGAAACCGGCACCTGGGTTGAGGTTTCTTCAGCAAGTGAGTTCCAGTCGCCGCAAGCCTCGCAGCGCCCGGCCCATTTCGAATATGCAGCGCCACAGCCCTGACAGACGAATCTCAGTGTTATTTTTCCCATGATTTTACATAGAACAAAACAAGAACTGTGTCGAGTGGGTTTTTCAACACACGCCATGGCGGCGGCGCGATGACGGATCACCCGATTTGCTCACATCTGCGTCATCCAGGCGATGATTTTTGTCAGGTGAAAACGAGGCATCCGCCGTCCAGTTGCGTCCGTTGACTGCATTGCTCGGGGCAATTCAACCTAACAGCCAAACAAGGAAAATATCACATGTCACGTATTAGTACCCTGTTGACCGCCACTGCAGTTGCAACCTCGCTGGCTTTTGGTGTGGTCAGCGCCAAGGCAGCAGACATTGTCGACACCGCCGTTGCCGCAGGCTCCTTCAAGACGCTTGTCGCTGCAGTTCAGGCAGCCGGACTGGTAGACACGCTCAAGGGCGCGGGCCCGTTTACGGTGTTCGCGCCGACAGACGAGGCGTTTGCCAAATTGCCGGCCGGCACCGTGGAAGACCTGTTGAAGCCTGAAAACAAGGACAAGCTTGTCGCGATTCTCACCTATCACGTGGTGCCTGGCAAGGTGATGGCTGCCGACATTGCAGGTAAGGAAACCTTGGCCAAGACCGCGCAAGGATCAGAAGCCAAGATCGTTGCCGATGGTGCCGGCGTGATGATTGACGGTGCCAAGGTCGTCACCGCAGACGTTGCGGCTGACAACGGCGTCATTCATGTCATCGACGCGGTGATTATGCCGAAATAACCACCTCGCTTCGGCCTCCGGCTCCCTGGACCTGTGACAATGCGGGTTCAGGGAGTGATCTCGATGTAGACCACTATTGGCTGCACAAAGTGAGTCAATAATGACTGCCCTGGCCACAAAGCCTAAAGGTCGATTTCAATCGGGCCTTCCTCGCGGCCATGGATGAACTGATCCACGTAAGGATTGTTGCTCTGGTCGATTTTGTCGGCTGGTCCGCACCAGACAATCCTGCCCTTGTAGATCATGGCTATGTCATCGCCGATCTTGCGGGCAGACGCCATGTCATGGGTAATGGTGATGGTGGTCGCACCCAGCCGTTTCACACTGTCGACAATCAGATTGTTGATGACGTCGCCCATGATGGGGTCCAGGCCGGTGGTCGGTTCATCGAAGAAGATGATTTCAGGTTCCGGGGCAATGGCGCGTGCCAGGCCAACGCGCTTGCGCATGCCACCGGACAGTTCAGCCGGTGACACATCCGCCAGTTCCGCGCCCAGACCAACTTCGGCCAGTTTGTCCAGGGCGATGGCACGGGCTTCAGAGGCTTTCATTTTCTTGCCCTGGATCAGGCCGAACGCCACATTGCGCCAGACGCTCAGGCTGTCGAACAGGGCGGCGCCCTGAAAAACCATGCCGAACCGGCCCAGCATCTGGTCCAGGGCAGGTCCCTGCAATCCGATGACTTCCTGACCGCCCACCCTGATGGAGCCCTTTTCAGGATGCAACAGCCCGAGAATGCACTTCAGCGTCACTGATTTTCCCGACCCTGATCCACCGATCACCACCAGTGAACGGCCTTTGCCAACGGCCACATCGACGCCCCTCAGAACATGCTTGGCCCCAAACGATTTGTGGACATTTTCAAGTACGATGTGCGGCTCAGGCATCACCAGCCTCACTCGGAAAACAGCAGTGACGTCAGCGCGTAGTTTGCTGCCAGGATCAGAATCGAGCCGGACACAACCGCATTGGTTGTCGCGGTGCCGACGCCTTGTGCGCCACCCTTGGAGTTGAAGCCGTGATAACAGCCCATCAGCGCGATGATGAAGCCGAAGACGCCGGCCTTGATCAGGCCCGAGGTCACGTCGGTCACCTCGATAAAGTCCGTGGTGTTCTTTATATAGGCGGCGTAATTGAAGCCAAGCGACGTGGTGCCGACAACGAAACCGCCGAAGATGCCGATGATGTCGGCAATGCCGACCAGTATGGGCAGTGTGATCACGGCCGCCAGGATGCGCGGGCCAACCAGATATTTGAACGGATTGGTCGACAGTGTGGTCAATGCATCGATCTGTTCGGTCACGCGCATGGTGCCGAGTTCGGCAGCGATTGCGGCGGATACACGGCCGGTTACCATCAGGCCTGCCATAACCGGGCCAAGTTCGCGGGTGATCCCCAGTGCCACGATGGACGAGACCAGGTTTTCTGCATTGTAGCGCGTGCCGCCAATATAGATCTGCAATGCCAGGGCGCCACCGGTGAAGACCTGTTTCTGAGCAATAGACTTGCCGATCGCCGAGGGGCCGCTCTGGACGAGGGCACCGACCGCACTTTCGGCGATTTCGATGAACCGCCTCTCTCCCGTCAGGTGCCCCGTGTAAGCACCGGAATCCAGGATCAGTGCATTCAGGCTGGTTTTGGCCTTGTAGTAGGGCTTGCCGGTCGGGGATGCGGAGTAGGGCCAGCCACAGACCCGATCGTCCCAGGACTTGCAGACCCAACGAGCCCCGGAGATGAGCGACTTCTCGGCTTCTGGAGCGCCTGTTGCTTCGTGATACGTGCGCAGGCCGTGGAGCAGAACGCCGATGATGAAGAGATTGTTGCCACGCACGCCGTAGTTGCCTCCCGAATGGTCTCGCGGTAGCTTGTGCGGCCAAGCGCCGCCGTCGTCAAACTTCTGCTCGCGAAATGCCACCGTGGCGATGCGTTGGGCGGCTTCCATGTAGACCGGATCGTAGGTTGCACGATAGATGGCGGAGATGGCGGTCAGCGACCAGCCGGCGCTGCGCTCGTGCGAGCCGAGCTTCTTGAAGGTCGGGGACATGGCCCAGGCAATGTGCTCGCCGAGACCGATCACGGCTTCCATAATTCGGGCATCCCCGGTCAGGTACCAGCTGTCGACCATGCCCTCGGACCACGTGTGCCCGTTGCGCGCATCCGTGTGGCCGTCGTACTTGTGGGACCACGTTGCGTGGCGCGGGTTCTGGGACCATGTGCCGGTGTGGCCGATCGAGTGCTGATGGTTTGCGCCCACGTAGGCGGGGTCGGGATACGCGTGCACGCAGTCCACATCGGCCTGGTGTCGCGTCGCCGCAAGGGCCAGGCGGAAGTAGTCGCGGTTGCCGGTTCGCAGAAACTGGGTGAAGAAGCCGTGGGCTAGGTCGTACTCGTTATTGCCCCAGTTGCGGCCGCGTTCGCCATACCAGTCGCCG
>CAYRLR010000376.1:0-3711 GCA_964424975.1 uncultured Anderseniella sp. | reverse complement strand
ATAGTTCTAAACTGGATATAGAATACCCGACAAACATAGTCAACAATTCAATGCTGCCAGCTGCTGCGTTTTTCCTAAAAAACCGGTCAGGGCAGTCAAATCCTCGTTGCCTCGTCATTGCGTCACGGCAACTTTATAAAGACAGGATGTCAAACGTATGCCTGAGGTCATTTTTAACGGACCCGCCGGTCGCATTGAGGGCCGCTATCATCACAATCCCGAGCATGGCTCGCCAATTGCACTGATTCTGCATCCGCACCCGCAGTTTGGCGGAACCATGAACAATCCGATTGTGCATGATCTGTACTACATGTTTCGCGATCGCGGGTTTTCCGTGCTGCGCTTCAACTTCCGCGGCGTGGGACGGTCCCAGGGCATGTTCGACAACGGTGCCGGTGAACTGTCCGACGCAGCCGCTGCGCTCGACTGGATGCAGACCTACAACAAGGAAGCGGCAACCTGCTGGATCGTCGGCATCTCATTCGGGGCCTGGATCTCCATGCAACTCCTGATGCGCCGTCCCGAGATTGCGGGATTTATTTCGATTGCCCCGCTGGCAAAACATTATGACTTCTCGTTCCTGGCGCCCTGCCCGGCATCAGGCCTGTTCGTCAATGGCCAGTATGATACCGTGACACCGGCTGAGTCCATCAACGCACTCGTTGCAAAACTGAAAAGCCAGAAGGGCATCAAGATCGACCATATAGTGATGCCTGACACCAATCACTTCTTTGAAGACAAGATTCCCGAACTGACGGAAATCTGTGCCGACTATCTCGACAAGCGTCTCGCCGTCGAGTTGAAGGAAGAGTAGATCACGCCTAAAATGTCAGATTGATCCTTCGGGATCAAACACCACTCCACCGGACACAGGCTCGCTTGTGCCGGTTGTGCCGGGCCATGTTAATGGCAGGCCACGCAGTGAACGAACCGCCAGGTAGGCCCAGGCTTCTGCCTCAACGGCGTCTCCGTCCATATGAATGGCTTCCGCCGGCACGACAGGTGCATTTATAAGACTGGCAAGGCATTCCATCAAATACCGGTTCTTGCGACCGCCTCCGGATATCACCCAGTATTCAGGCATCTTACCGCACCAGCTTGCGGAGTCGGCAATGGTGTGGGCAGTGAACATCACCAGTGTCGCGGCGCCGTCCGGCGGGCTGAGATGTTTTACAGTGTCCAGCGTGAAGCTCGCCCGGTCGAGGGATTTCGGCGGTGTTTCCAGGAAATAGTCATGGCGGCGGAGTTCGGCAAGAACCGCTTCATCCACGTTTCCGGACCTGGCCAGTGCGCCATCCACATCGACAGGTTTGCCGGTGTGCCGCATGCACCAGTCGTCCATCAAGGCGTTTCCCGGCCCGGTATCAAACGCCAGCAGTTCCCCGGTCTGATCGACAAAAGTTACATTGCCGACACCACCTATGTTGACAAAAGCCACCGGCCGGCCTGGCACATGGCTGGCCATGGCGGCATGATAGGCAGGTGCCAGTGGCGCTCCCTGCCCGCCGTGAACCATGTCATTGGCCCGCATGTCGCCGACGACCTTGAGGCCCGTTGCATCGGCAAGGCTCTGGCCGTTGCCAAGCTGAACCGTCAAGCCGATATCGGGACGGTGCAGCACCGTCTGGCCATGAAAACCAACGACCATGTCATTTGTTTTTACAACACCGTGTTTCCCGCAGAACCAGTCAATTGCATCAGCGTGCCAACGGGTAATGTCGGCCTCGATCGCAGCCAGTTTTCCGGACCGCGGACCGCGGGATATCAATCCGGCGGACAGAACCATCGCCTCGCTCAGCAAAGCCCGCTGGGCGGCGTCATAGTCCACAGTTTCAAAGGCCATGGCCTCGACCATGGCTTCACCATCAGTGCGGATCATCGCCACATCAATACCATCCATTGAAGTGCCGCTCATCAAACCGATTGCCGTGATTGGATTTGCCATTCGCCCTCGTCATGCTATGAGGCACATAACTTATCACAAGAGTGTTTACATGGCCTATAAATCTGACTTCCTCAACGTGCTCGACGAGCGCGGATTCATTCATCAATGTTCAGACTTTGACGGCCTGGACGCCCTGGCCGCAAAGCGCGAAGTGATCGCCTATGTCGGGTATGACTGTACGGCGCCATCGCTGCATATCGGCAATTTCCTGAGCATGATGATGCTGCACTGGCTGCAGCAGACAGGCAACAAACCCATCACCCTGATGGGAGGCGGAACCACCATGGTCGGCGACCCGTCGGGCAAGGATGAAACCCGCGCCATGCGTACCCGGGAAGAAATTGAGGCCAACAAGGCTTCGATCAGGGGCGTCTTCAGCAAGGTGCTTTCGTTCGGTGACGGCAACACGGATGCCATCATGGTCGACAATGCCGACTGGCTGCTGAAGCTCAGCTACATTGACATGCTGCGTGACGTTGGCCGCCACTTTTCGGTCAACAGGATGCTGGCAATGGATTCGGTTCGCCTGCGCCTGGAGCGTGAGCAGGAGATGAGTTTCATTGAATTCAATTACATGGTCTGCCAGTCATACGACTATGTCGAGCTTGCCCGGCGCCATGGCTGCAACCTGCAAATGGGTGGGTCCGACCAGTGGGGCAACATTATCAATGGAGTGGATCTTGGACGCCGCATGGGCACTCATCAACTCTATGCGCTGACCACGCCGTTGCTGACCACCGCGTCGGGAGCGAAAATGGGCAAGACGGCCCAGGGAGCCGTGTGGCTCAACGCAGAACAGTTCAGCGCATGGGACTTCTGGCAATACTGGCGCAATACCGAAGACGGTGATGTCGGCAGGTTCCTCAGGCTGTTCACGACGCTGCCGGTCACGGAAATCGCCAAGCTGGAACAGCTGGCAGGATCCGAGATCAACGAAGCCAAGAAAGTACTGGCAAATGAAGCAACCGCCCTGCTGCATGGCCGCCAGGCAGCCGATGCAGCAGCGGCCACAGCGCAGAAAACCTTTGAACAAGGCGTCCTCGCGCACGACCTGCCAACCATCCCCGGCAGTCCCGGCGACGGCCTGCTGTCTTTGTTCGTCGCTGCGGGACTTGGTGCCAGCAACGGAGAAGTGCGCCGCGCGGTGGCCAACAACTCGATCAGCGTGAATGATGCAAAGATAACAGACCCCGGCCACGTGGTCAGTGAAGCCGACTTCGATGCCGACGGATTGATGAAAATATCACTGGGCAAAAAGCGCCATGCGCTGGTGAAGCGGCAGTAGCGCCATATCCATCGACACGGATGGATGAAACAGCACACCGGGTTTCTGGTCGTCGCAAGCAGAAGCCGTCATGATCGATTGCGAGACCGGCCTGCCATCTACTTGGTGGATTGCAGCTTTTGCTGACCCGCTCTCTGGTTCTGTCGCGTTACGGGCTGCAGAACGGTTGCGGGCCGTTGTTGCCGGCTACCGCGAGCAGTACCGTCGGAGTTGGTCTGGCCGCCGCCAATATTGAACAGGTTCCGGAAGATGCCGGGCGCAATGGCAGAGACCGGATTTACCAGGAAACGGGGTCTGTCCATGGATCCCTTCAAGGCAAAGTTCAGCCCGAACACTCCCTGCCCTTTACCACCGGTCAGCACATCGCCCAGCACGGGAACATTTGAAATTGCCGAGTTCAGTGCATAGGCGGGTATTATTGTGCCGCCAATATCCATGGCCAGGTCGTTTTTGCGAATAATCCCCTGTGCCGACGCGCCAA
>CAYRLR010000375.1:0-3712 GCA_964424975.1 uncultured Anderseniella sp. | reverse complement strand
CAGCAAGTCAGTTTGAACCCTCAGTGATCTGAACCACCGTGACTTGTTTGGTGGGGAGGAGGACAGGCAAGTGGAGTGCCGTTTGTTTCAGGCACTGTATCTCGCCGACAAGGCTGGTTGCAGTGCTGTTGATGCAAATGGCTTCGTGCAACCGCCCGGCCGTCAAAAGCCGGGTAAACTGGAGAGAGCTAGTGGATAGAGCAGAAAAAAAGACGCTCGTCGCGACACTCAATACCGTTTTCAAGGAAAGCGGTGTTGTGGTGGTGACCCACAATCTCGGCCTGACCGTTCCGCAGATCAATGATCTGCGTAAAAAGATGGCTGAAGCTGGCGGGGCAACGAAAGTTGCCAAGAACCGTCTGGCTAAACTTGCTCTTGAAGGCACTGATGCCGCCGGTATCACAGACCTGTTCACAGGTCCAACCATGTTGTCCTACTCGGATGACCCGGTTGCAGCGCCGAAGATCATCTCAACTTTTGCCAAGGGCAACGACAAGCTTGTCGTTCTCGGCGGAGTTCTGGGATCCACGGTTCTGGATGCCAATGGTATCAAGGCACTTGCTGACCTGCCGTCGCTCGATGAGCTGCGCGCAAGGCTTGTGGGCATGATCCAGACGCCAGCAACCCGTATCGCGGGTATTACGCAGGCGCCTGCCGGTCAGCTCGCACGGGTTATCAGAGCCTATGCTGACAAGGAAGAAGCGGCTTGATTGGCCGTCCAATCACTGAACTGGTTTAAACCGTAATACGAAAGACGAAAAAATGGCTGATCTTGCTAAGATTGTAGACGACCTGTCGAACCTGACAGTTATGGAAGCTGCAGAGCTTTCCAAAATGCTTGAAGAAAAATGGGGCGTTTCTGCTGCTGCTCCTGTTGCAGTTGCTGCTGCCGCCGGTGGCGGTGGAGAAGCTGCTGAAGAAGCCAAGACTGAATTCGATGTTGTTCTTGAAGCCATGGGCGACAAGAAGATCGAAGTCATCAAGGAAGTACGTGCCATCACCGGCCTGGGCCTGAAAGAAGCCAAGGATCTGGTTGAAGGCGCTCCAAAGACCGTCAAGGAAGCATGCCCGAAGGCAGAAGCTGAAGAACTTCAGAAGAAGCTCGAAGCAGCCGGCGCCAAGGTCTCGCTCAAGTAAGCGGTACGATAACGAAATTCCGGCGCGGGAGAAACCGCGCGAGGCCATCACGGTCTGGCAAGGTTTCTCCCGGTTGGTTCTGCTCTCCGGACTGATGCGGTCTGCAGATACATAAGTGAGGCGTTGGGGCGGTTTTCCGTGCAGTCTGTTTCGGTTCCTTCGGGATTTGAAATTCAGAGACTGCCCGGCAAGCCGCCGCTCTGGCTTGATTGAATTGCTCTCCAGCCATATCCCGGTGTGAGAGCCAAAATGCGAAGGAACAGAAATGTCGCAAACGTTTATTGGCCGCAAACGTATTCGCAAGTTCTTCGGCAACCTCCACGAAGTTGCCGAGATGCCAAACCTCATCGAGGTTCAAAAGGACAGCTATGATCAGTTTCTTCAGGTGCTTGATCCTGAAGGAGGTCGCCTTGCAGAAGGTTTGCAGGCCGTGTTCAAGTCAGTCTTCCCGATCAGTGATTTTTCGGGTCAGGCAATGCTTGAATATGTGACCTACGAATTTGAAGAACCCAAATACGACGTTGAAGAATGTCAGCAGCGCGGCATGACATTTGCTGCACCGCTCAAGGTGACGCTTCGCCTGATCGTGTTTGAAATCGACGAAGATACCGGCGCCAAGTCCGTCAAGGACATCAAGGAGCAGGACGTGTACATGGGCGATATTCCGCTCATGACCAAGAACGGCACCTTTGTCGTCAATGGCACCGAACGCGTTATCGTCTCCCAGATGCACCGTTCGCCCGGCGTGTTCTTCGATCACGACAAGGGCAAGACCCACTCTTCAGGCAAATTGTTGTTTGCCGCACGCATCATCCCGTATCGCGGTTCATGGCTCGACTTCGAGTTCGACGCCAAGGATATCGTGCATGTCCGCATTGACCGTCGCCGCAAGCTGCCGGTAACGGCGCTGCTGCATGCGCTGGGCATGGACAGCGAAGAAATTCTGCACACCTTCTACGATACCGTGACCTGCACCGCGACCAAGGATGGCTGGCGCATGCCGTTCGATGCCGAGCGCTATCGTGGTGTGAAGCCGACTGTCGACATGATCGACGCCAAGACCAAGAAGGTCGTGGTCGAAGCCGGTACCAAGATCACGCCGCGGCTGGCTCGCAAACTGGCCGAAGAAGGTCTCAAGGATCTGCTGGTTCAGGACGAAGCCCTGTATGGTCACTTCGTCGCGGACGAGCTTGTGGATGCAACTTCCGGTGAAATTCACGCGGAAGCCGGCGCTGAGATCGACGAAGCCCTGATGACGGGCCTCAAGGAGGCCGGTTACAAGGAACTGCGCATACTGGACATCGACCACATCAATATCGGTGCCTATATCCGCAATACCTTGATGGTCGACAAGGTCGAAAGCTACGAACAGGCGCTCGTGGACATCTATCGTGTCATGCGTCCTGGCGAACCGCCAACGCGTGAAACGGCTGAAGCGCTGTTCAACGGCTTGTTCTTTGATTCAGAACGCTATGACCTGTCATCAGTCGGTCGCGTGAAAATGAACATGCGTCTGGAACTGGATGCGCCTGACACAATGCGTGTCCTGCGCAAGGAAGACATCATTGCCGTTGTCAAGACACTGGCTGAATTGCGCGACAGCAAGGGCGAGATCGACGACATTGATCACCTTGGCAACCGTCGTGTGCGCTCGGTCGGCGAATTGATGGAAAACCAGTATCGCCTCGGCCTGATCCGCATGGAACGTGCCATCAAGGAGCGTATGTCTTCGGTCGATATCGACACTGTCATGCCGCATGACCTGATTAATGCCAAGCCGGCTGCTGCCGCGGTACGTGAATTCTTCGGATCTTCACAGCTGTCGCAGTTCATGGATCAGACCAATCCGCTTTCGGAAATCACCCACAAGCGCCGCCTGTCGGCGCTTGGCCCCGGTGGTCTGACCCGTGAGCGTGCCGGCTTTGAAGTGCGAGACGTGCATCCGACCCACTATGGTCGTATCTGTCCGATTGAAACACCGGAAGGCCCAAATATCGGCCTGATCAACTCGCTGGCCACTTTTGCCCGCGTGAACAAGTACGGCTTCATCGAAACCCCGTATCGCAAGGTGATCGACGGCAAGGTCACGACTGAAGTTGTGTACCTGTCGGCAATCGAGGAATCCAAACCGCATATTGCCCAGGCAAACGTGGAACTCACCAAGGATAACAGGTTTGCCGAAGACCTGGTGCTGGTTCGCCAGCATGGTGAAGTGATCACCGTACCGTCTGAGCGTGTGGACTTTGTCGACGTGTCTCCGAAGCAGCTTGTATCTGTTGCCGCGGCGCTTATTCCGTTCCTGGAAAACGATGACGCCAACCGCGCTCTCATGGGCTCGAACATGCAGCGCCAGGCAGTGCCGCTTGTGCGCACCGATGCGCCGCTTGTTGGTACCGGCATGGAAGCCGTTGTTGCACGTGACTCCGGCGCAGCCATCACGGCTCGCCGCTCAGGTGTTGTGGATCAGGTGGATGCCAAGCGTATCGTTATTCGCGCGACGGAGGAAACCGATCCAGCCAAGTCCGGCGTTGATATCTATACGCTGTACAAGTTCCAGCGGTCCAACCAGAACACC